>CAZPXI010000159.1:0-6228 GCA_964590715.1 uncultured Desulfobulbus sp. | reverse complement strand
TCCCCCCTTGCTGCCCATTCAGCATTACTCATGACACAATCTCCGTTCCAATCCCTTCCGGGGTAAAAATCTCCAGCAGAATCGCGTGCTCCTGCCGGCCGTCAATAATATGAGTTTTGGTCACCCCACCCTTCAGGGCCGACTGGCAGCAGCGAACCTTGGGAATCATACCGCCGCCGATAACTTCACGGCTGATCAGATCCTCAATTTCATCCCGGCGGATGGTTGACAGCAACTCGCCCTGACCATTCTGCACCCCATCCACATCGGTGAGCAACACCAGTTTGACGGCCCCGAGTTCAGCCGCAATGGCTCCTGCCACCAGATCGGCATTGATATTAAAAGCCTGGCCGTCTTCGCCGACACCGACCGGTGCAATAACCGGGATAAAATCCTGTACGTCCAGCGTCCTCAGGATTTCCGGGTTCACCTGGGTCACCTCGCCCACCCGGCCAAGATCGATAAGCTCCGGCGGCCGGTTGGGATCATCGGCTTTGACATGAATCCGCATCTTACGGGCCTGGACCAGATCGCCGTCACGACCGGACAGACCGACCGCCTTACCGCCGCAGTGGTTGATGAGGCCGACAATTTCCTTGTTGACCTTCCCCACCAGCACCATCTCGACCACGTCCATGGTTTCCCCGTCGGTCACCCGCATCCCCTGAATATAATTCGGAGTGATCTGCATCTTCTCCAGGAAGCGGTTAATCTGCGGCCCGCCCCCGTGGACAATCACCGGATTGAGGCCGATATACTTCATCAGGATGATATCAAGGGCAAAGTTCCGTTTCAGGTTTTCATCAACCATGGCGTGGCCGCCATACTTGATAACAACAGTTTTCTCGTTAAATTCACGAATATAAGGCAAAGAATCGATTAAAACCTTGGCCTTGGCGATGCTCTGCTGCATGGTGTACTCCATTCTTATCTCTAGAAAATTATCGGCTGAAAAAAATGTATTGTACATGCCCGATAAGCTGCTGTAAACAGTTGTGTCTCAGGATCTGCAAGCGAAAAAGCTGCGCAGAACCTCTTTACTTTTCCGAAACGACCTTGTATTATTCTAGATGCAAAAAATAAACCGGAACCACACACCACGTTCTTTTTATCGAAATATCATGCAAATACAGCTAAATAGACCACGACTACCAAGTGTAATATCCTTGAAAACACTCATTTTTGGCCTCAGCCTGCTCCTGGCGACAACCACATTTGGTGCTGGTGACCCTTCGACGCCTATTCATATCGAAGCCGACCGGATGATCTCCCAGGAACAGGACAACTCGGTTGTCTTCCTGGGCAACGTTGACGCCAGACAGGGGGGGATCACCATTCGCGCCGATGAAATGACCGTTTATTACACCCAGAGCGACAAGAAAAAAGGGAAAAACAGTGCCAGTCAGGTCAGCAAGCTTGTCTGCAAAAAAAATGTTGAAATCACCCAGGATGACTGGCTGGGCACCGGCAACCGCATGGATTATCTGGCCAGGGAACGCAAGGTAATTCTCAGCGGAGATGCCAAGGCCTGGCAGGGTCAGAATATGGTTTCAGGCAAGACGATCATCTACTATCTTGATGATAAACGCTCCATTGTTGAACAGGATAAAACAAAATCAAGTCGGGTCAAGGCGGTTATCCACCCAGAATCCGACAAGAAAAACTGATGGACGTCTCATCACTGCTGGAAACCAGAAACATCATCAAGGAGTACCGTAACCGACGGGTGGTGGATCAGGTGAACCTTCAGGTCGCCAGCTCCTCGGTTGTCGGGCTGCTGGGACCAAACGGCGCCGGCAAAACAACCACTTTTTACTCTATTGTCGGCTTTATCAGGCCCACGGAGGGTTCCATTCTGCTGGATGGCGAGGACATCACCTCTCTGCCGATCCATAAACGGGCAGGCAGAGGGATCACCTATCTGGCTCAGGAACCCTCGGTTTTTAAAAAGCTGACCGTGGTGGAAAATGTCCGTATTGTTCTCGAACCGCTGGGTTTAAGTAAAAATGAAATCAACAACCGGATAGACGAGTTGATGAGTGAGCTCAAGATCGAGTATCTTGCAGACAACAAAGGACATGCACTGTCAGGCGGTGAACGGCGTAGGGTGGAAATTATGCGGGCCCTGGCCACCCGGCCCCGGTTTATCCTGCTTGATGAACCGTTTGCCGGGGTCGATCCTCTGTCGGTGGCCGACCTGCAGCAGATTATCCGCAGCCTGAAGGAAAAGGGCCTGGGCGTTCTTATTTCCGACCACAACGTCCGGGAAACTCTGCAGGTTTGTGATTTTGCCTACATCATGAATAACGGCCAGATCCTGACCAGCGGTGCGGCAGCTGATATCATAGAATCCACTCTGGCCCGAAAGATGTATCTCGGCGATAATTTCAGCATGTAAAAAAAAGTGAGGATAGAGCGTTGAAACTCAAAACCCGGAACTCGGAACTCGGAACTTAAAATATGCTTGAGCTCCGACAAAATCTACAGCTTGCCCAGAAGCTGGTTATGACGCCGCAACTGCGTCAGGCGATCAAACTTCTGCAACTAAACCGACTGGAACTCACAGATGCGCTTCAGGCCGAGATCGAGCAGAACCCCATGCTTGAAGAAGCACCACCCGCCCTTGAAACAGACAACAACCCGGATGCCCTCTCGGCTGCCGAGACCAGAGAAGTCGTTGAAGAAAAAATCACCCCCCAGGTCGAAGGCGCAGATCCGGCCAAGGTCGCCGAAGTCAACTGGGAGGATTATGCCAACAACTTTGATTCCGACTTCTCTTTTGCTCGCGAGGCGCCTCCGGCCGATGCCCCGTCTCAATTTGATTTTATCTCACAGGCACCGGGTCTTAATTCATTCCTGCGCTGGCAGCTGACCCACCTGAAGCTTGATGAACTTGATACCCGGCTGACCGCCTTCATAGTCGGTAACCTGGACGGACACGGCTTTCTTGAAGCCGACATTGGTGATATCGTCGCCTATGGTCACTGTACGGAGGAAGAGGCCGAAGGTGCGCTCCGGCTGCTGCAAAGTCTTGACCCGCCCGGTATCGGCGCCCGCAACATCCGTGAGTCTCTGCTGCTGCAGCTTGACCGTAAGGGTTTGGAAGAAACGCTGGCCTATCGGATTATAGAAGAGCACATGAACCTGCTGCAAACAAAAAATTATGCCCAAATGGCCCGGCAAACCGGATCTTCGGTGCGGCTGATCAAGGAGGCGGTCAGGACCATCGGCGATCTCATTCCTTATCCGGGCAATGAATACAGCAACGAGCAGACCAACTATGTCTCCCCGGACGTCTATGTCTATAAGATAGACGATGATTTCGTCATCCAGCTCAATGATGAAGGGCTGCCCAGGCTCCAGGTATCTGATGAGTACAAGAGCCTGCTCAAGCAGAAAAACTCCATGAACAACGAGTCGAAAAGTTACCTGCGGGAAAACAAACGCAATGCTGAATGGTTTATCAAGTCAATCCAGCAGCGGCAGCGGACCATTTACAAGGTTATGGAAAGTCTGCTCAAGTTCCAACGGGATTTTTTTGAACGGGGTTCAGGATATCTCAAGCCGCTCATTCTTCGTGATGTGGCTGAAGACATAGGGATGCATGAATCGACCGTGAGCCGGGTCACCTCCAACAAGTACGCCCACACCCCCCAGGGCATCTATGAACTGAAATACTTTTTCAGTACCGCTGTGGCCACCACCGACGGGGACGTGGTTGCATCCGAGGCGATTAAAACCAAAATACGTCGTTATATTACCGCCGAAGACCCGACCAAACCCCTGAGCGATAATAAGATTTCGGAAATGCTGGCTAAAGAAAAAATCAAGGTTGCCCGGCGGACCGTTGCCAAGTACCGGGATCAAATGAAAATTCTACCGGTTAAACACAGACGACAGGCACGATCCTGATAGAAGCTCATGCTCCAGCTCAAAGAACAGTCCATCATTTTAGAGATGAAGGCCGGCGGCAAAGAGGATGCCCTGCAGGAACTGGCCACAGCCGTTCATGCAAGCTGCGCCGGAATTGATCCGGAGGTGGTATTCTCCGTTTTGCAGGAACGTGAACTGGTCGGCTCAACCGGGGTCGGTAACGGTATCGCCATTCCCCATGCCAAGGTATCCGGTCTCGACAGGCTGGTCCTCTCTTTTGGCCGTTCCAGAAAAGGGGTCAACTTTGAGGCCATTGACAATCAACCGGTACACCTCTTTGTCCAGATTCTCTCACCAACCGGAATGGCCAATGAATACCTGCAGGCCCTGGCTCGAATAAGCCGGCTGCTCAAGGTTGAAGCCAACAGAAGGTCCCTGCTTGAGGCCGGAACCAAAGAGGAAATTCTCACTATTTTCAATGCGCCGGAAGTGTAGTCCTCCACAGTCCTCTTTCACCATCAGCCCCTGTACTCTCCGCCCTTAACGAAAGCTCTCATTCATTTTCCGTAACACCGCATTGCCGGGACAGAGCTCGCTCTCACCCATGGTGTTAAGCGGAGTGGTCGAGGTTTGCAGAATTGCATGGGTATCCGGGAGTTCCGGATTCAGATACAGGATGCCGGTGAGGATATGACCATCCTTTTTTGCCTTCTCAAGGGCGCCCATAGCTGCAGTTCGACTGGTTACATCGATTTTGTCTTCCTGCTTATGAAGGTTGAGAACGGATCCGTCGTGCAGCGTGACCGGCAGTGTTGAACCCTGCGGATAGTCGGCAAGTATTTCCCGGCGATAGGGTATGAAATCAAAGGGCAGGTTCGCCTCTTCGTGTTCACGGACCCAGGAATAACTCTTGGTCGAAGTCGGCACATTATTAAAGCTCACACAGGGAGAAATAATATCCAAAAAGGCCAGCCCTTTATGGGCAACAGCCGCCTTCAGCATCTCAACAACCTGCTTTTTATCACCGGAAAAACCCCGGCCGACAAAACCGGCCCCGAGCTGAATCGCCAGCTCACAGAGGTCAATAGACTCCAGGGAGACCGGGTTTCCCTTCTTTGATTTTGACCCCTTGTCTGCAGTCGCTGAATCCTGACCTTTGGTTAACCCGTAGCAGCCGTTGTTCATGACCACATACACCATGTCGAGATTGCGCCTGACGACATGGGCAAACTGGCCCATGCCGATTGAGGCGGTATCACCATCACCGGAGACCCCGATATACACAAGTTCCCTGTTGGCCATATTGGCCCCGGTCGCTACCGAGGGCATGCGGCCGTGGACGGAATTAAAGCCGTGCGACTTACCGAGAAAATAGGCTGGTGTCTTCGAGGAGCAGCCGATACCGGAGAGTTTGACGATCCGGTGCGGCTCAAGATTCATCTCAAAACAGGCGGTGATGATAGCATTGGTTATGGAATCGTGACCACAACCGGCACACAGGGTCGAAATCGATCCTTCGTATTGTTTCCTGGTATAGCCCAAATCGTTTTTCGGGGCATCGGGATGGCGAATGGTCGGCCGATCGTAACTCATACTGTTTTGCCTCCGGCGGAGGATTCAGGAACCTGCTCCCGGCTCCGGGTCAGCAGTGTGGTGTGTATCTGATTGGTGATAATGGTTGCGGTAATGGGCAGCCCGTTGAAGTTGGTGATTGAGACCATTTTCTCCGGCGCCACCTGACACTCGCCGGACAAGAGAATTTTCATCTGTGCATCCCGATTCTGCTCAACAACAAATACCAGATCATGCCGATTGATAAACTCAAAGACTTCTTTCTGAAAGGGATAGGCCAGAATTCGCATGGTATTGACACAGACGGCCTGATCCGCCAGCTGATCAAATGCCTCAAGGGCGGCATTGGTGGTCGATCCGTAATAGATTGCGCCGAGTTTCGAGCCCTTATCTCTGATGGTAATTTCCGGACAGGGGACACAACCGCGCGCGGTTTCCCACTTGGTCATGATACGTTTCATGCCGCGCTCATAGGCCTGGCTTTCTTCGGTATACACGGCATATTCATTATGTGATGTGCCGCGGGTGACATAGGCCCCTTTCTCCGGATGCGTCCCCGGGTAGGTACGATAGCAGACGCCGTCGCCGTCAATATCAAGATAACGACCCCATGCTTTTTCGCCCTTGTCCAGATCCTCGGCAGTCATCACCTTGCCGCGATCATACTTGCGATTATCATCCCAGCTCAGGGGGGCACAGAGATGGTTGTTCATCCCGAGATCCAGATCACTCATGACGATAACCGGAGTCTGCAGACGGTCGGCAAGATCAAAGGCGTCGGCC
>CAZPXI010000158.1:0-6240 GCA_964590715.1 uncultured Desulfobulbus sp. | reverse complement strand
CACATTCAAACGGTAGAACAGATCTTCACGGAACTTCTTCTGCTCAATCGCCTCCTCAAGATCCCTGTGGGTTGCCGAGATGATACGCACGTCCACCGGCACCGGCTGCGTGCTTCCCACCGGTCGGATCACCCGCTCCTGCAGCACCCGGAGCAATTTCACCTGCAGGTGCAGGGGCATATCTCCGATCTCGTCCAAGAACATGGTTCCGCCGTGGGCCGACTGAAAGAGACCGGCGTAACTCCGGGAAGCCCCGGTAAACGAGCCCTTGACATGGCCAAAGAGCTCCGACTCCAGCAGCGTCTCTGGAATGGCAGTACAGTTGACCGGAATGAACGGTCCGCTGCTGCGGGAACTGGCCCGGTGGATGGCAATAGCCAGCAATTCCTTGCCGGTCCCACTTTCTCCGCGGATCAATACAGTGGTCTCGGTGTCGGCCACCAGCTTGGTTCTTGACAACAACTCTTCCATCAGGCCGCTTTTCGAGATAATATCACGCCGCCATTCGGCATCATCTTCGGCCGAAACCTGCACCCCGCCGGTGGAAAACTGCAGGGCCTTTTCGACCTCATCAAGCAGATCTTTGCCGTCAACCGGTTTGGTCAGAAAAGAGAAGATACCCTGACGGGTTGCCTCAACCGCTTCGGGAATGGAACCGTGGGCGGTAATAATGATCACCGGCACAGCCTTGTTCCGTTCACGAATTGCCTCAAACAGGGCCATGCCGTCGATCCCGGGCATGCGCAGATCGGTTAGCACCAGGTGCGGATTACTGACCGAGAATCGGGCCAGCGCCTCTTCACCACTCAGAGCGGTAATTACCTCATAGCCACCACTCTCCAACCGTACCTTCCATAACTTGATAAGATCTTCTTCGTCATCAACCAGAAGGACCCTGTACCCTGCATTCTTCATGAACCGTGTTCCCTGTTTTTAATTATATTTTCAATATTCTTAAGCTGTTCTATCTGGTTCCGCAATTCCTGGATCCTGACCTTATCCTGCTCGGATTCCGTTTGCATCGTTTTGATTTTCGTCTGCAGCGTGGTCACCTCTCCCTCCAGTTCCTCTTTTTCATCCAGCATTTTTTTTCGACCACTCCAGCGGGCAATCTTTGCCTGGTCCAGACGGCCAACCAGTCCAAGCAAACCGACCATTTCCTCACGGCTGTCAGGATGATCGACAATATACTGCTCCAGAGCTTCCGTCCCCTGCTTGAACTGCTTGTAGTTGGCCTTGACACTCAGGCTCAAACAGATAAAACGCAACGTATCCTCATCGCTGCCGCTTGACAGTTGCCCCTCGGCGGTCTGAAAAAAATCATTAAACTCTTTACTTCGAATTGAGCTGAGATCTTCCAGACAGGAAAGAATATAACTTCCGGCTGCCGGACGAAAGACAACTGTCGGCTCCAGCTGTTCATTGGTCTCCGCCGATTGTCTGTTTACAGCGACACATCCACTCAATACAAAGGCCCAGCATAAAAACAATAGTATATATCTCATAAAGTCACTCACGATGCTATTGGCAGAATTACAGAAAATCGGGCACCTGTCTTACTTGAAAGCAGACGAATACCACCTTCATGGTTCTGCACATATTCCTTTGCTATTGCAAGACCGAGACCGGATCCCTTTACAATCGCCTTTTTTGCCTCTTTGCCTTGAAAAAAGGGCGAAAAGATTCGAGATCGATCCTCCTTGTCAATCCCGACACCACTGTCTTCAACCAGAAAAACCGCCTCCCGGTCTTCCTTTTTCAACCGCACCCGAATCTTTCCTTCGTCCGGAGTGAACTTGACCGCATTGGCCAACAGGTTGTCAAAAACCGTTTTCAACTGCGCACTGTCGCCCCTGATCGTTATTGGAGACAACTCCATGTCCAGGGTGATCCGGCGGGCGAGCATGGCGTTTTTGTGATCGGAAACCACGGTTTTGACAATCTCATCAAGACGAAGTTCCTGCAGCTTAGCCGGGCTTTTACGGGCCTGTGACATGTTGAAATCAAGGATATTTTCAATAAGCCGCTGCAGCTTGTCACTGTTTTTGTCCAGGATGGCCACAACGTCTTTCTGGCTGGAGTTCATGGGCCCGACCAACTCGTCACGCAACAGACCGGCACCCTCCTTGATGGAGGACAGAGGGGTTTTCAGTTCATGGGAAATATGGGCGATCATCTTGATCTTCTCCCGGTCAAGTTCGGCCAACCGCCTGCGCAGCCAGTCCAGCCGCTCCCCGAGGGCCTCCAGGTCCCTGGGGCCGGAGACCTGGACCGGCGTTGTAAAATCACCATTACCAAGGCTCTCGATGCCGCGGTCTATCTGTCGAATCGGTTTTGAAATCAGGGAGACAAAGACAATAACAAACAAAATGCTGAAACTAATCAGCCCGGAAGTCTGCCAGGCAAGCTTTTTCTTGCCCTGGCTCACCTTTTTCTGCAACAGCTCAACCTCATCGCTGATGACCTTGTTACTGATCGCCGTCAATTCCGTAGCCAGGGCATCGACCTCCTGATATCGATCAAGGCATTGGGTCAGGCTTCTTTTTCTCTGCTGCGGGTCGCCGGAGGGATTATTCAATACGGCAACGATATGATTTTCATAGGCCTGCAACTTTTCCAGCGACTCTATCAACACCTCGTCATGGCCAAAGGACAACAGATGGCCAAAGGCCTCGTCCAGTTCCACATGCACCCGGTTGACGGCTCCAAGCTGGGAGGGCTCGCCGAGTACGTTGTACAGACGGGCCTTACGCTCCTGATCCCGAAGCAGGTCGGCAATACGGCGTACGCTGTTGGTGCGGTCGACCGAGCTGTACACCGCAAGAGCGCCCTGCCTGACCAGACCATCAAGGACCTGAACCGAACTGAACAGAGCGGTCAGAAGCGGCAGGGCAACAAAGACAAAGCCGGTCAGCAAAAGAACAAAAAAGGAACGAGGTCGATAAAATCGCACGGGATATCACCTGCTGAGGTATATGGAATCAAGATAGAGTACACGGGCACGCGGTTGGCGAATAACAAACAATCCGAACCCTTCGACCTGTGCCATATCCATCAAACGGGTTGCAGGGGCGGTTCGCACCTCCTGCAGAGAAACACTCAGGTCATTCCAGCCGGAATGAAGCTCGAAACGTTTATGAAAACGATCATCAAAACGCATCCCATGCTGCGTGTGCAGACCATCTTGTATGCGGCAATGCAAAAACAGAACCTCTTCTTCCGGATTATACACACTGAAGTGCAGCTCCCGAAAACCACGCCAGTCATGGGGAAAATAGAACAGTGATGTTCCGGAATATCTCGCTGTCGACAACTGGACCCGTAAACCATACTGCCCACTGCGCACAATATTTTTCTGGCGCTGTAGCTGGCGGACATCTTTCCAGCGGTTCTGCTCAAACGGTGTTTCAAAATCAGACAGCAGAGGGAACTGCCTGCGGGCGGTCCGTTCATCGGCCAGGGACGTATACAGGGGCCAGACGGCTCCAAGCAGTAACACGACCATGGCTGCCGACGGCAACAGATACCCTTTGGGAGTAAGTGGCAGCGAACCGGTCACGGTGAAGGCCGCAAGATACCCCAGCAGATCCCGATACACGTCCCAGCCATCGACTGAACGGCCGCCTATAACCTGTTGCACCAGTTCAATGAGGATACCGGCAACCAGGGCAACGAATAAAAAAAGGCCGAAGAACATCCAGCTCTTTTTTTCATACCGGCTGGGCCTGGAGCAGGCAATCAGCAGGTACGTAGCAAGAAAAAAAAACAGAATGTGGCCCAGATCCCAGGCAGCCTTAAAGGAACGGGCCGCATGATAGCCGGGACCGCCGAAAAAGAAGAAAGGGAAACCAACAAGCAGCAAAACACAGACAACCGGCACAAGTACGGAGCGGTGACCGGTTTCCACTGCATTCTCCATTCAATTACCCTGCAAAGCAGCCTGTTATCACTGGATATACCCCTGCTCTTCCAAATGCAGGAAAATCTCCTGTACTGCTTCAGCCGGGGTCATTTTGGTTGTATCTATGGTCAGCTCCGGATTCTCAGGAGAAATGTACGGATCGGAGACGCCGGTCACCCCTTTAACCAGCCCGGCCCTGGCTTTAGCATACAGGCCTTTGCGGTCACGCAGTTCACAGACTTCCAGCGGAGTTGCGACATGGATTTCAACATAGCCGCCGTAACGGCTGATCAACTCCCGATTGAGCTGCCGGGGCTCTTCATAGGGAGCAATGGGAGCACAGAGGGCAATACCGCCGTTCTTGGTGATTTCGCTGGCGACAAAGCCGATCCGGGTGACATTGAGATCCCGGTGCTCCTTGGAAAAGGTTAACTCCGATGAAAGATTTTTACGGACAATATCACCATCAAGCAGGGTCACCGGCCGGTCACGCATTTCCATGAACCGGACCATCAGCACCTTGGCAATGGTTGATTTTCCCGAACCGGAAAGCCCGGTCAGAAAGAGAGTAAAGCCCTGTTTTGAACGGGGCGGAAAGGCACGCCGCAACTCGGCAACGACCTCCGGATACGAATACCAGGTGGGAATCTCCAGCCCCAACTCCAGCCTGCGCTTAAATTCTTCAGAGGTTATATCGTTGGCAACAACATCATCTTCCAGTTCATCAAGAAAAACATACTGGGCCTTTTCCTCCACATACCCCATGGATCGTTCCGGCACCATGCCGATACCGGTTTCTTCTGCCAAAGAGGCCACAAGCTGCTGGGCGGCGCCTTTGGGATAAAAGCGTTTTTTGTCCGAGCCGGCAAAGGGATCGCCATGATCTTCAGCCACCATGAAATGACTGCAGCCGTAATTCTTCCTGATCATGGCATGCCAGAGGGCCTCACGGGGACCGGCATAGCGCTCCGCCATGGGCACGATGCCCAGCAGGATCATATTTTTGGGAAACTGGCGGACAAACTCCTGGTAGCAATGCACATGGGTGTAATGCTCCATATTGCCGGGATGCTCCAGGCCGACTGCAGGATGAAGAAAAATGGATGCCCCCACCTCTCTAGCTGCAGCAAGAACCATTTCCCGATGTGCACAGTTCAGGTACTCACGGGTGTGGAACCCCAACACTCTGCGCCAGCCGTATTGGAGAAAACGCCGGTGGGTTTCCGACGGGGTCAGACGCAGGTCACGAAAATCATAATGAATGGGCAGGGTCAGCCCCTCCAGGGTTCCGCCCACATACCAGTCGCCCACCTGTTCATGGAGCGCCTTGACCCCGGGATGCGCCTGGACATCGGTTGTTCCGTAGACCTCCAGGGCCTCCTTTTCCTTGTCGGGACGCCAGACATCGGTCACCGTCAGCAAGGCCAGGAGAAAGCCTTCGGCATCATTGAGCGCCAGTCGCTGCCCGGCCTTTAACTCAGCGGCTACGGACTCCGGAACGTCAAGGCACATCGGCATGGGCCAGACCGTACCGTCAGCCAGCCGCATATTGCTGACGACCTGATCATAATCCTCTCGATCAAGGTAGCCGGACAGGGGATAGCAACCACGATTGAGCAGAGATTCAAGATCATGCAGCTGGCGGACATTGAGATCCAGCGACGACAGTTGAACAGCCTCGGCCCGAAGCTGCTCTGCCCGTCGAAAATGAACGATAAGACTTTCCGAATATTCAGCTGTCGTGTAATTCAATTTTTCAATCCCTCAAACCCGTTGCGGCACAAAGAAATTTTAAGATATTAAGCAGTTAGGATATTTCTTTTCTGTTATTTTTCTTGACACAGGAAACATCATAACCATACAATAATCGTAAGTTAAAAAAAACAGCAAACTTAACAAGGAGAATCAAATGAAGAAATTTTACCTGACCCTGTTCCTGCTGCTCTTCCTTGCTACTGCGGCCTTTGCCAAGGTCAACATCAACACCGCTGATGCAAAAGAGCTGGCTACTCTACCGGGCATCGGCCAGGTAAAGGCGGAGGCAATCGTCAAATACCGCAAGGATAACGGTAAGTTTAAGAATGTCAATGACCTGAAAGGGGTAAAAGGTATCGGCGACAAGGTTGTCATAAAGATCAAACCCGAGGTAACAACAGGCAAGTAGTTCCTTTTTCAGCATTCCCCATCCCCTGTTCTTTCCCGTGCCGGGAACGAACAGGGGATGGGACGTTTTTCCTTCGTACTCTTCCCGCACTCTCCTCCCCCAACCGTTTTCAGCAATCCGACAAAGAAAAACTCAGGGTCTCTCCTCTGGATCCCCGCCTTCGCGAGGATGACGG
>CAZPXI010000157.1:0-6247 GCA_964590715.1 uncultured Desulfobulbus sp. | reverse complement strand
ACGAACTATGAAAATAGCCTAAAAGTTTCATCTTCGCGGGCTATTTTCGGATAAAAGAATCTACTTCATATCGACGAACTTCACCCAGAAGATGGCTCCCAGTTCAACATCCTTGTCCTGCCCCTCATGCTTGATCGGGGTGTCGGAATCATTCAAAGCGGCAAATCCCCACCACCCCGCCTTGGGCACGGCATAGGTAAAGACACCGTTGGCATCCGTCTTGATAGTCTGGGTCACATAAAAGGCATCGGGTGCTTTATAGGAACCATCCTGATTATAATATTCGATCTCAACATCGCTATAAGGGGCGGGTTTCCCATTCAGCAGCACCGTACCCTGAAAAACATTCCCTGTATACTCTGCAAAGGGTTTGGACAGAGGAACAATTTCAGTCTTCAGACCAACTGGTTTGTCCCAGCCTTCATCATTCTGAAAGGCCGCGACAGCAACCTTGGTATAATGAATAATAAACTTGTCTTCCGCCGGCTCCCAGTATGGTTGGGGTGTCATGGCGAAGACATAGAGACCGGGTCGTTTAATCTTATAATCCGCAACCCAGGTCTGTTTGTTTTCAACCATCTTCGACTGCAGGGTTCCCAACAAATCCGTTTTCTTGCCGTTGGCGTAGACATCGAAATGAGCCGGTTTAGCCAAAGGCATGGGAATGCCTTCCATGGGATGCCAGAAGCGCAGGTCAAGATTAATTGTTTTACTGTCGCCCTTGGTGATCGTCTGATCCGAGGGAATTATCATGCCGTAGTGAGCCATAGCCTGTCCGCTCAGCAACAATGAGCAGACAGCACCGGCAAGAAACATCTGAATTTTTTTCATAAAGTAGTCTCCTCCTTCAAATTGGTTGGATTTCTCGAATTGAACACCTTGCAATCAATGCTCAATAACGATGCAACAAAGAGGTAACATCGATCCTTACCCAACCAAGTACTTATCCATGGAGTCGGGACGACAGTATCAAGTGTTACGTTCCTTGTCTTTGTAACACCCTACAAAAAGCTTTCAACACTTGTCAAGAATAATTTCCTTAATTTCCGCCACTGTATTCCTGTAAAAGCCCTCTCAGGCAAGGGATTGGCTCCTCTCTATCTGGGAACGGCGCAGGGCAAAATAAAAGGAAAAATAAAAAAATAAGGACAACAAGAAAAGAGTTTAAAGAAAAAAATCATACGTATCCGGTTTGTTGCCTGCAACACGGAAAATCCCTGCGCATCCAGGCAGCAGACCGGGAGCGGTTTATCGGTTTCGACAAAGGCCCTTACAGTCTCCTCCGGAAATAGCTCGCCACGATGGGGAACCATTCCATACGAGAATCAAAATGAATGGCAATCCCTTCTTCATCATAGCGGACAATACTTCCCTTACATTCAATTTTCAGACGACTATTTTCACCATTCAGCACAATTTCGACTTCACATGTGCCGGTAGGCTGCTGTTTTGAACTCTTGAGCTCCAGAAAAAGACCGGTCACGCTCATATCTCTAAGAGAACCCTCATATTCCCCATCAACCAGTCTCAGGTAACATACAACTGAAGAGTCGATCTTCAGGCGGGTTCCTTTCCTGCGTTCATTTGATGTATTCATATTCCGTTGTTGGTATTTCCAATTATTCTTTCTGCGAACAGAAGTCCAGACAGGTATTCAAACGATATCCGGTATTATTATATTACAGAGCTGCTTTCTCCTCAGGCGGCAGTTCGGAAAAATCAGACTCTTTAAACTGATAGCCGATATCCACGGTAGCACCGTCTGCAGGTTTCTCCAGGGAGGTCTGCATGTTTTCGGCATCAAGTCCGCTAAAATTGGGGTCCTGACAGAGCGCATGCCCCCCGGCCTGACAGTTCAGGTAGTTGACCGTGTTTCCCCACAGGTTGTTTCGATCATTGAGCAGATTTGCGCCGGACTGCTGAAAGTTATCGGGTCCGATGTAGTTCACTATTCCGGCAACCTGATTGTTGCTGATAACATTCTCTTCCACCACTGCAGTAAAAGTTGCAGGCTGTGGATACCCAAGAACCAGGCCTCCGCCCCTGATCTTCCTGTTTCCGGTGTTATTTGAATGGATAGTATTCTTTTTGATGAACACCTTGCTCAAGTTGAAGGATGTGATGCTGATCCCGATATGATCATTGTTGACGATGAGATTATTCTCAATCAGAATATCGTCAAAGGCGAACTTCTTGATGGTGGACAAGGGGCTTATAACAATCCCGTCGGTATTCTCGAAGACATGATTCCCTTTAATCTGCGGTGAAGCGACTTCCCGGGCTCCGATACCGAGACGGTTACCATATATGTAGTTGGCCTCTATCCTCGGCTTGGCCTTGCCCCTGGAACCGATACCGACAATCTTGTTGTTGAACACCCGGTTATTGTAAATATGGGCTGTACTGTCTTTGCCGTTTCCAATGCCCACCAGATTATCATAGATCAGGTTGCCGTGAACCTTGGTTTTACTCGTAAGCGACGGCGAGCCATGGATACCCATGCCATGGTTGTTGCCGACGATCTTATTGTTAAAGACATCCGGAGATGAATCCCATATATTAATTCCATGGCCCAGTTCTCCACTGCCGCCTCCGGTAATTACAAAGCCTTCCACTTTACCGGCCCGGTCTCCAAGGTAAAAAATAGAGATGGTATTCTTATTGCCTTTCCGTCGCCCACCATCAATAACCGGCCAGTCCTTACCAATTAAATTGACACTTTTATCAATCACCACCAACTCCTGATACCTGCCCTTCTGAACGATGATATCATCGCCGTCCTGAGCGGCGTCAAGAGCGGACTGGATGGTTGGATACTCCTCAGGCACCCGGCGGATACCGGCAGTCACCGGATTCCTTGTACTGACATTGACGGTTACCGGTGCACTATCGAGTTCGCCATCGTTGACGACCAGCTCGACGACATAGGAGCCATCCACATCAAGCTGCAGTGAGCTTTCCACCCCATCACCCCCGGAAAGGACGGTCTGACTCTTTGCTGGTTTGTACAAAAGAGACCATCGGTACTTGAGCGAGGCACCTTCCGGATCCTTACTGGCACTTCCGTACAATGTAATGGTATCTCCAGCCGACACCTGGGAGAGGACTTCACTTATAGTCGCCACCGGCAGGCGATTGGCTGGAACATTGACGGTGACCGTCTGCGGTTCACTGGACAGGCCCAAGGTATCCGTTACCACCAGTTGTGCCACATAAGAACCAGGAACGTCGGCCTTGAATGCGGTTTTAATTCTGTCGGACTTGGAGAGTTTGGCCTTACTTGTCTCAGGCTTTCGAACAAGCGTCCACTGATAGCTGAGGGCATCACCATCGGGATCAAGACTACCCTTGCCGTCAAGAATGGCCCGGCGGCCGGCAAAGACCTCCAGGTCCGGACCCGCAACCGCCTCGGGGCGGGCATTTCCCTTTCTTTCCTCCGCAATGGTCATGGGGCCGCCATATACACCCATATCATTTCTGGCCGTACCCATGGAGGGCGGCAGGTTCGCATCGTTGAATGCAGCTTTTTTATCGCCTGCATCTATGGCAGGAGATCCTGCCTTCAGGTGATAATCATTGCCGTCCTGGTCCACATACAGCGGATCGGCTATAATATTCTTAGTCCTCAGATAACTGGTCTCATCGCCAAAGCCGCCGAACTGCGGTTTAACACACCAGAGAAGGCTGGGATCGCAGGCACCGGTTTCACCGTTTGCAAAAAGCAGGTTATGATCATACCCCTTTCCATGGGCCCGAATACCGGCATCCACATTATGGGTGATCACATTGTTTTTTATGGTTGGAACAGCTGCCGGGTCTTCAATCAGGATTCCCGACCATCCGCTGCCGACAATCGTATTGTTATATATGGAAACCGGCATGGGAACACAGCGGATACCTGAACGCTTATTTTTATAAATCAGGTTATTGCGGATTATCCCGGTTCCGCTCTCAGCATTAATTCCGGAACGTTCATTGTTAAAAATCGTGTTATTGTAAATCTCAAACTGTGATTGCGGTTTTTTGCCGTTGCCGATACCGGAATATTTATTTCCCCAAATAGTATTCCCGGAGATCTTCACCGAGGAGCCCTTCAGCATATAGATACCTGCCTGGGCATTGTTTGAAATACGGTTACCGGTAATAACGGCCTTACTGTTATCACAGAAAATACCGGAAGGTTCATTGTCCCGGATATTGTTGTTTCGTATTATGGGTGCGGTCGCCTTACTGTAAATTCCTGAGCCCACCGATTCATCATCCTTCTCCAGCAATGAACCATGAATAACCGTAAAGCCGTCAAGTACGGCACCATCGGCTCCGGTCACAACCGATCCTTTTTCCTTGGCCCCATCAATGGTACTGGTAAAAGAAGCCGGATCCCGTTTGGAAAAATCCGCATTCCAGCCCCCCTCAAGAATCACTCCCTGTTTCAAGGTGATATGTTCAAAATAGGTGCCTGCAGCAACCCTGATAGTGTCTCCGGAAGAGGCTGCAGACAGCGCCTTGGCAATCGTGGCATGCTGCGCCGGAACCTGCAAAATTGCCGAGTAGGCCACGCCGCCGTAGCCCAGAATGATCAAAAGCAGGCTGATGGTCACTGCAACGCAGGATACATTTCTTCTTTTCATATCAATCCTTGCCCGAAAGCAGAGTATTGTTTGAGAGTGCGCCGGGACCGCCGAATGCACCCATATCATTAAAAGAGCCATCCACATCCGTATAAAACGGATCAATACTCCCCGAATTAATACCGGGAGAATCAGGGCGCAGTTGGAAATCCCCGGTCTCCACATTTTCAAACAGGGGATCTCCGGAGATATTTCCATTTATCCCCCTGAAGGCTCCATCTCCGATCAGAGAATAGGACGGACGGGCCGATGGACCGACCTGTTTAAGATACAGCTCATCTTTTGTATTATGCCAAAGGATTAAATTTGTCAAGCGGACGGATCCCTTCTCAACGACAATCCCTCCGCCGTAACCGGCATTATTTAATACTATGGTATTATTAGATATTTCCGTCGAGGAACGATCACAGGAAATACCGCCGCCAAAACCTGCCCTGTTCTTCCAAATGATATTATTGGTTATCCGGGAATTATCACGATAACCACCTATTGCCCCACCGGAATTGGCCGCTTCATTCTCAACCAACCGGTTATTGCTGATAATTGCCGAAGAGCGAAAGGAAAAAACACCTCCTCCGGTGACGGAGGCACTGTTTTTAACGATAGTATTGTTGTGAATTACAGGTGCCGATAATGTGTCGCAGTAGATAGCACCGCCGAAAACCGCCCTATTTCCGACGATCACATTATTGGTAATAACAGGTGCCGATTCCGGGGCGCAGTAAATGCCCCCTCCCTTCAGATCCAGCACCCGGTCGGAATCAACACTGGTAATAGTAAAGCCGTCGAGAATGACCTTACTCCCCCGGGAAAAGAGGACAACCGGCCCGCTTCCCCTGCCGAGCAGGACAGTTTGCTCCGGGCCCTGAGAGCTTTTTATCTGTAGAGATTCATTAATAATGGTCAGGCTTTCGTAAAAAAACGGGTAGGTTCCCGGGGCAACGATAATCGTATCGCCGGGAGCCGCCCTGTTGACAACCTCCTGCAGCGGTAGGTTTCCCTTGGGGAAATAGAATATTTCGGCAGATGAGGCCGAAGGGAGGAGCTCAAGGAGACAGATCAAGGCTGCCAGAACAAGATACGGGCTTGTCCGTGCACAGAGATCCTGATGCCCGTCCATTTCCAGCCCCTTCCTGTCCGCCGTTTTGCGGTCAATCATTTTTTCCAACCGATAAAATCGATGCCGGCGGTGACATTTTGATAGATATTATTCCGCAGTACCCTCGCCGACGGGACATCAAGCAGACGGATTCCGGTTGTCAGGTTGCCGTGAATCTCGTTGTCTTCAATAACAGTTGCCCCCACATCCCACAGGCTGATTCCCGATCTTCTGTTGTCGTAAATGTTATTATAGCGGATGACGACACGGTCTACCTTTGTACAACGTATTCCGGAAGTCAGGTTACCGTAGATAGTATTATATTCTATGACGGCCTTGACTCCGGTTTTCAAGCTGCCGAGCCCCAGCAAACCAATACCCGCCCGTTTATTATTAAAGAAGGTATTGCCTTTGATAATCAACGGATCTCTAAAAGAATCAAAGTTCACCGCCCCGACTCCCGCACCGTTTCTATAACAGAGATTGTTTTCAATAATCGGCCGGGCCTGCTCCCGGA
>CAZPXI010000156.1:4349-6252 GCA_964590715.1 uncultured Desulfobulbus sp. | reverse complement strand
CTGCCGCAGTCCGTTGCCCTGATTCAGCGATCTTCGCTCTATGTCGGCCTGGATTCCGGGCCCATGCATATGGCAGCCCTGTCAGGCATTCCGGTGGTGGCTCTGTTTGGTCCCACGCACCCTTCCCGAGTGGGGCCCTATGGCGTACCCAATATAGTCGTGCGTGCGGCTGATCTTGATTGCCTGGAATGCAGAAAACGCGCCTGTGATCATCTCAGCTGCATGCAAGGCATTTCCGTACCGATGGTCTATGATGCAGCGATTTCGCTGCTTCAAAAAAAATAAGAATAACCTGAGAATGTATGAAAATCAGTCTGATCATTACTACCTATAACTGGAAGGAGGCTCTGGCTCTTTCCCTGAAAAGTGTTCTCCATCAGGAAGTTCTGCCCCTTGAAGTTATTGTGGCCGATGATGGTTCGGGTGAAGAAACCAGAGAGCTTATACAGGCACTGGCCGTAAATTCTCCAATACCGATTATCCATTCCTGGCAGGAAGACAAGGGATTTCGGCTGGCTCGAAGCAGAAATCGAGCCATTGCCCAAGCCCGGGGAGAGTATATTATTCTTATTGACGGTGATATCCTGCTGGAAAAACATTTTGTGCTGGATCATCATCAGTTTGCCCGCCCTGGTTTTTTTGTCCAGGGAACCCGGGTGCTGCTCAATAAAACTTTATCCCAACAGGTGGTCCAATCCGGAAATTTGAAGGCTAATTTTTGCCGACATGGGGTGGAGAACAGAAAAAATTGTTTGCGCTCAAATATTCTAGCCCATTTTTTTTCGTTCAAAAGCAGGCGGTTGCGTGGAGTCCGAACCTGTAATTTTGCCTTCTGGCGCCAGGATGCAGTACAAATCAACGGCTTTAATGAGGAATTTGTCGGCTGGGGCCGGGAGGATTCGGAGTTTACCGTTCGGCTGATGAATATCGGTACGCGGCGGCAGAATGTAAAGTTCAACGCTCTGGCCTATCATCTCTATCACCCGATCAGTGACCGAAAACATCTAGCGGAAAATGATCATATCCTGCAGCAGACCATTGATCAAAAGCTTTGCTTGTGCAAACACGGCCTCAAACAGCATTTGCCAAATCACCACAGCTGACCTTTCTAATTGCTACCCCCTGATCCCTTCTTGTCCCTATCCAGCGTTGGAGACTCCGGGGGCTGCCAGTCGGCCTGCATCTCGACCAGCTTGGCGTATTTATAAAAGGTGCCCTGGAAGTTGCCCACGGCAATGACCACCCCCGGCCAGCCGTCGAGAATGCCTTTCTTTAAAATGTACATGTGAAAGAACGACCAGCAGCCCCGGGACAGCGCAGTGAACATGGTCGCCTTGCGGCCGCGCATTTGCAGCTTTTTCGCACCGAGCGTTGAGTACTTGTTGGCCTTATGGGCGACCTCTTCCAGGTTTTTATAGGGGAACTGCCAGATGGGCTGCTGCAGGTAGCCCGCCGGTTTGTTGGAGATGATTGTATACTCTTCGTGGACCGGATCGTCGTTTTTGAAGTCCAGAGCCCCTTTTTTAAAGAGTTGGGGCTGGCGATAATCCGGATAGAAGCCGGAGTGTTTTATCCAGCGTCCCATAAAAAAATTGCGGCGGGGAATGTAATACGCATCTGCGGTTGCAGGCAGTTCAACGGTTGCCAGGATTTCGTCTCTGGCCTCCGGGGTACAGCGCTCGTCGGCATCCAGAGAAAAAATCCAGTCATGGCTGCAGGCGGCTATGGCCCTGTTGCGCAGGTCACCAAAGCCGGCGAATGTAATCTGAACGACTTCGGCACCTAATTCCTCGGCAATGGCTGCGGTCTCATCCTGGCTGTATGAGTCGGCCAGAATAATCTCGTCGGCCCAGAGAACCGAGTTGATGGCGGACCGGATCTTCTCCGCCTCGTTATAGGCGAT
>CAZPXI010000156.1:3181-4249 GCA_964590715.1 uncultured Desulfobulbus sp. | reverse complement strand
TCATGCCCGGCGAACAACCTGGGGTCTGCTCCTGCTGCCGCCGGCGAGTTGAACCACGATCCGGTCGGTTTTCTGCAGGCGTCCGACCAGCGTCTTGAAGAGATGTCTGGAAACATCCGGATATTTTTCGATAAGTTCATTCAGCTTGTTGCCGGGGTACCGTTTGACTGTACAGCGTCCGGCGGAAACGATGGAGGCTGTTCGGGTTTCATCAAGGATGGAAGCCATTTCACCAAAGTACTCTCCAGGTTCAGAGATTTCAGCTATTTTTTTACCGCCTCGAAGGACTGCCACTTTGCCACGGACAAGCTTAAAGAAGTCTCTGTCTTTATTCCCTTCCTGAATGATGCCGTCACCATCCTGGTATTCCTCCACATCCGGGTTGACCAGATAGGCCGGCAGGCTGTCTTCATGGACAACCGTACGGCGCAGGACTTCTTCAAGACTGGTGACTCCCTCGCGAGCTTTCTGCAGGGCCGCCTCGCGCAATGTATACATGCCTTCCTGAACGGCAATCTTACGAAGTTGTTCCTCGGACACCTCGGCCTGAATGGCCTTGGCAACCTCGTCGGTGACCTCCATCAGCTCAAAAAAGCCGACCCGCCCCTTGTAGCCCAGTCCGTTGCATTCAGGACAGCCTTTTGCCGTGTACAGGTTGAGACTATCGAGTTCATCTTCGTTAAATCCGGCACTGAGTAATTTTTTTTCGTCATAGGTGGCCGGCTCGCGACATTTCTTACAGAGACGCCTGCCAAGCCTTTGCGATAAAACCATGCTCAGTGAAGAGGCCAGCAGGTAGGCGGGAATGCCGATATCCACCATACGCCCGACCGTGGCTGGAGAGTCGTTGGTATGGAGGGTGGAGAATACAAGATGGCCGGTCATGGCTGCCTTCATGGCAATACCGGCGGTATCGATGTCACGAATCTCACCGACCATGATGATGTCGGGATCCTGGCGTAAAAATGCCTTCAGGGCCGCCGGAAAAGTCATCCCGACTTCGGTGTTGACGTTGACCTGGTTGATGCCCTTGAAGTTGAACTCCACCGGATCCTCGGCGGTCAGGAT
>CAZPXI010000156.1:0-3081 GCA_964590715.1 uncultured Desulfobulbus sp. | reverse complement strand
CCCATTCGCATTTTGATACGACCATCCTGGGGCACTCTGCGTTCAGTGATGTTCATGTCGGCCAGAATTTTCATTCTGGCGACCAGGGCGTTTTTGATGGTCAGAGGCAGGTTCATAGATTTGAACAGGGCACCATCTTTACGGTACCTGACCTGCATGGTCTTTTCAAAGGGCTCGATATGGATATCACTGACCCCTTCCTGGACGGCTTTAACCAGGATGCCGTTCACCAGTTTGATGATCGGAGCATCAGAGGCGGAGAACTGATCAAAAGCACTTTCATCCTCGCTTCCGCTTTCAATTTCAAAATCTTCGGCAGCATCGGAAACCAGGGCGCCGAAATCTTCAACCTGGGTAATCTCCTCTTCATCCTTGCTGTCTTCATTTTGAAAGTTGAAAAAAGATTTATACTCCTTGTCATCAATTTTATAATATTTTTTATAGGCGTCGATAATGTCGCGGGCTGTGGATACGCAGACATCAAGGCCCATGTTGACGATATCCTGAAGCTCTTCGACCTCGATATGGTCGGTGGGCTCAGCCATGGTAATCTGGAGGGTATTTCCGGCCATGCGCAGGGGCACGGCCAGGAACCGCTTGGCCGTTTCGTAGGGTAGCAGATCCAGAGCTTCCTGGCTCGGGGGTTCCTGGTCAATGGACACCAGGGTATAGTTATGCATCCGGCTGAGAAAATTGGCAATGGTATCCCGCTCCAGGGTACCGTTTTCCAGCAGGATCAGGCCAAGACGCTCACCAGTCTTTTTATGGATCTTCTTGGCCTCATCAAACTGGTTGGCCGTGATGTATCCTGCCTTCTGCAGGATCTCGCCGATTTTGAATTTACCTGCACCAGACTGGTCTTTTACCGTCCGCCTTATGGAATTTCTGGAGCCGGTTTTTTTTTGGGTGGTTGTTTTTTTTACCATGGAGCGTGCGGATATTTCCCTGTTCTTTGGTGGTGAAGGATAATACTTCTGAATACCATGATACTATAAAAAAGAAACCGGGTCAAAAGCGCAGTGTGCTTTTGATCCGGTTTGGTGAAAAAAAACGTTTAAACAGGTTGAGCAGTTTAAACAGCTTAAGCGGTTTAGTTGTTTAGAACACGCCTTTGACCTTGCCGGTCTCAACGTCGACATCAATTCGACGATAGGCTGGATCAGAGGCTGTACCAGGCATCAGGCTGATGGCTCCGGCAACCGGCACAACAAAACCTGCACCCTTGTAGGTAAGGATATCACGGATCGGCAGGGTCCAGCCCTTAGGTGTTCCTTTGAGGCTTGGATCATGGGACAGGGAGAGGTGGGTTTTGACCATACATGTGGTCATTTCCTTCATCTCCGGGTCGGCCTCAATCCGTTTGAGCTTTACAGCCGCCTCGGGAGAGTAGCTCACCCCGTCGCCGCCGTAGACTTCCTTGACGATCAGTTCGATGCGTTTGGAGAGCGGAGTCTCAAGATCATAGAGGAACTTAAAGTCGTTGGGCTCTTCACAGGCATCGGCAACTGCATCGGCAAATTCAAGTGCTCCATCACCGCCATGCTCCCAGTGGCGGGAGAGGGCAACTCTGGCACCAGCGGCTTCAGAAATACGACGAACTGCGGCAATCTCATTGTCGGTGTCGGTGTAGAAGGCGTTGATACAGACAACCGGATTGATGCCGGCTTTTTTGACGGTCTCAATGTGGTGGATAAGGTTTGCGCATCCCTTTTCAACCCAGCCCACATTCTCGCCCTCGTATTCTTTTGGCATGGGCTTGCCGGGAACCGGAATTGGTGCACCGCCGTGGCATTTGAGTGCCCGGATGGTGGCGACAATGACGGCACAGTTGGGTTTAAGGCCGGAGTAACGACACTTGAGGTTCCAGAACTTTTCAAAGCCGATATCAGCTCCGAAGCCGGACTCGGTGACGTTGTAATCGGCGAGTTTTAAGGCAACCCGGTCGGCAATGACCGAAGACTGGCCGATGGCGATGTTGGCAAATGGGCCGGCATGAACGATGACCGGCTGTCCTTCCAGGGTCTGCATCATGTTTGGATTGACGGCATCGACCATCCAGGCGGTCATAGCGCCGTCAACCTCGAGATCAGCGGTGGTGATCGGACGATCCTGCTTGTCATAGGCGACAACGATTTTTCCAATACGTTCGCGCATATCTTTGAGGTCATTGGCAATGGAAAGGATGGCCATGATCTCGGAGCTGACTGCGATATTAAAGCCGGACTGCATGGTCATGCCGTCCATCTTGCCGCCGATACCCTGAGTGATATTCCGCAGGGCCTGGGCGCAGAAATCCATGATCCATCTGAATTCCACCTTTTTCGGATGGATATCAAGACGTTTCAGGTTACGCATGGCCAGCTGTTCATCGGTGTAGTTGTTCTCGTGCTGCATGCGGGCGCTGAGTGCCACCATGCCTAAGTTGTGGGCATTCATGATGGCGTTGATGTCGCCGGTCATGCCCAGAGAAAAAGGAGTCAGCGGAATACACTGGGCCAGGCCACCGCCGGCTGCGGATCCCTTGATGTTCATGGTCGGGCCGCCTGAAGGCTGGCGGATGGCACCGACAACGGATTTGCCCCGTTTGCCAAGTCCCTGAACCAGACCCATGGCGCAGGTTGATTTTCCCTCGCCCAGCGGGGTAGGGGAGATCGCGGTTACATCGACGTATTTTCCGTCCGGCTTATCTTTTAACCGGTCGAGAATTTTACGGTAATCAAGTTTGGCCAGATAGTGACCATGGGGCAGCAGTTCTTCTTTTTTCAGGCCAAGCTGTTCTCCGAGCTCGTACACTGTTTTCATTCGGCTTTCCGCCTCTTCTGCAATTTCCCAGTCCGCGTGCTTGGTGGGATCCAAAACCATAGGGTCCTCCTTCAAATTTTCAAGATAAATGGGTGTGAACACAAACAAGATGGTCTCGTAAAAAGGTAGACACGCCTGTTGCATACAGCAAAACAATCAACAGGTTGTGACGTCCCCGCCGTCGGTGACGAGGTTTTTCGAAGTCTACGCTATCTACGACACAGACAAACAAGACAGCCCAGGAAGGCTCCTGCGCTAACCAGCATGGCTGGACCATGT
>CAZPXI010000155.1:2869-6305 GCA_964590715.1 uncultured Desulfobulbus sp. | reverse complement strand
CTGAAACCTGAAAACCGGCACCTGTATTCAAGGAGAAAATATGGGCAGGACAGTTGCTGAAAAAATATTGGCTGCACACCTGGTGGAAGGTGAGCTGAAAAAAGGTGAAGAGATCGGGCTTCGTATCGATCAGACTCTGACCCAGGATGCCACCGGAACCATGGCCTATCTTGAGTTCGAAGCCATCGGTATTCCGAGGGTAAAAACCGAGCTGTCGGTCAGTTATGTTGATCATAATCTGGTGCAGTCGGATTTTAAAAATGCCGATGATCATATTTTTCTCCAGGGGGTGGCCCGGAAGTTCGGTCTCTATTTTTCTCCGCCCGGTAACGGTATCTGTCATCAGGTCCACCTTGAACGGTTCGGTGCACCGGGCAAGACCTTGTTGGGCTCCGATTCCCACACCCCCACCGGCGGCGGCCTTGGCATGCTGGCCATGGGAGCGGGTGGACTTGACGTGGCCATGGCCATGGCCGGTAAGCCTTTTTACCTTATCATGCCCAAGATTTACGGCATCAAACTGACCGGAAAGCTGCAGCCATGGGTCGCAGCCCGTGACGTGTTGCTGGAGGTTCTGCGGCAGCTGACGGTCAAAGGCGGTGTCGGCTACATCATGGAATACTTTGGTCCGGGCCTGGAAAATCTGAGTGTCACCGACCGGGCAACGATCACCAACTTCGGGGCCGAGCTCGGTGCCACCACTTCCGTGTTTCCCTCCGATGAAAACACCAGAAAATTTCTCACCGCCCAGGGCAGGGAAGGCCAGTGGCGGGAACTGGTCGCCGATGACGATGCCGTCTATGACAAGGTGCTTGAAATTGATATGTCGACCCTGGAGCCGATGATTGCCTGCCCGTCTTCACCGGATAATGTGGTCAAGGTCAGCGAGGTCGCCGGTCGGCCCGTGGCCCAGGTTCTGGTCGGATCCTGCACCAACTCCTCCCTGCGTGACCTGACCGCCGTGGCCAGTATCTTAGATGGGCGCGAGGTCAGTAAAGAGGTGAGCTTTGAGGTCAATCCCGGCAGCCGTCAGGCCCTGGAAAATCTCACTGCCGAGGGTAACCTGCTGCCTCTGCTCAAGGCCGGAGCCCGGGTACATCAATCCGGCTGTCTGGGCTGTATCGGTATGGGGCAGGCGCCGCCGACCGCCATGATTTCTCTCAGAACCTTTTCCCGTAATTTCCCCGGTCGCAGCGGCAATCAGGGCGACAAAGTCTACCTCTGCAGCCCGGAAGTGGCAGTGGCCTCGGCGATCAAGGGTTGTATCACCGATCCTCGGGAGCTGGGCGAGTATCCCTCCTTTACTCTGCCGGAAAAATATCTGCCCGGTGACGAACGGATTGAAGAGCCATGGCCGGAAGAAGCCGAGGTAGAGATCGTTCGTGGTCCCAATATCGCACCTTTTCCGGATTTTGCGCCCATGCCCGAGACCTGGAAAGGCAAGGTGATGCTCAAGGTAGGAGATAATATCACCACCGATCATATCATGCCGGCCGGAGCCAAGATCCTGCCCCTGCGCAGTAATATCCCGGCAATTTCCGAGTATGTGTTCAACTCCATTTCCGAGTGCTTTGCCTGTGACATGAAAGAGGCCACCTCGGCAGGCCATTTCGGGGCTGTTGTCGCTGGCGATAACTATGGACAGGGATCAAGCCGGGAACATGCGGCGCTTGCCCCCCGCTACCTTGGTGTCCAGGTCAAGCTTGTCAAGAGTTTTGCCCGTATTCACAAGGCCAATCTCATCAACTTCGGCATCCTGCCCCTTACCTTTGTCGATCCCGATGATTTCGACAGGGTTGAGCAGGGCGCTGAACTGGTCATTGAAGGTATCAGGGCCGCCCTGCTTGACGGTCGAGACAGGGTAACCGTGCAGGTAAATGGAACTCCGGTTGAGGCGGTTCTTGACCTCTCCACGCGTCATCGGGAAATTCTGGCTGCCGGCGGCCTGCTCAACTGGGCCCGAGGTGTGTAAAAAAGACTGTCACGTCGACGTTGCGCTAAAACATTTTTTTTATTTCATCGTTGATGCGACACCTGTCGAATTACGGAAAGGAATTGATACTCGTTCTCGAAATTTATACGCTGCTCTAACCGTCTGTTTTTGCAATTGTATTGTGTGGTTAATGACGGGTAATTTCGTTTTTCCGGTAAAAAAACTTGTACTTTTTCTGAGCGAAGATCGTAAAGAAGAATTTTTAACGCTCTTGTAACTGCTTGTAATTAAGGTGTTATTTTTTTATTTCAGGTGGTTTTTTAAGTTGGCATGATACCTGCTATAAATAGAGTATTCTTCATCTCTTCTCTCCTTTTTTACCGGCTCGACCGTTGTGGTTGAGCCGGTTTTTTTTTATGCTCGCATCATGCCGTCGGCGAAATCCTGCTGTTTTCATAAGATTTTGATTCTTTCCTCTGTGTATTATGCTGCTTGAATCAACAACCGTTGCCCTTGCATCCTGTCCGGATTATTCATCCGCTTCCCTTGATCCTGCCATTGACCGGTTGATAGCCGCTCTTGATGAACCGGAGCATTTCACAGGTCTTCAGATCCTGCTCAAGCCCAATCTGATCAGCGCCAGGAGAGGGTCGTTGCCCTGTACCGAAGGGGCCTTTATTGTTGCCGTTGCCCGGTGGTTCATCGACAAGGGCGCCGTGGTAACTATCGGTGATTCTCCTGCCTTTGGGACTGCGACCGCTGTTCTGGATAAGATCGGTGTACTTGAGGATCTGCGGTTCCTCGGAGTAAGGGTAAGCGATTTTACCGCGACCAGAAAGCTGACACTGTATTCCGGGGTCAAAGCGGCAATGGCGGTTGATGCCCTGGACTGTGATCTGCTGGTGAACCTGCCCCGGGTCAAGGCCCATGCCCAGACAAGGGTGACGCTGGCGGTGAAAAATTGTTTTGGCTGTCTGGCTGGTCTGCAGAAACCCTGGTGGCACATGGTACATGGCGGAGAGTCGGGACCGTTTGCTGATCTCCTGGTCGAGTTGCTTGCCGTTTTGCCTCAAACCCTGACTCTTGTTGACGGAGTGCGGGCCATGCATGGCACCGGGCCGGTAAGAGGAGAAATCTATCCATTGAATGTCCTTGCCGCTGGAATGAATCCGGTGGCCGTGGACAGCGCTCTGCTTTCAGTGATTAATGTCTCTTCTGATCAATCTCCAGTATGGCGGGCGGCTGCCGATGCCGGGATCCCCGGAAGCCGGCCGGCCGAACTGTCCTTTCCCCTTGCAGTACCTGCGGATCTGCAGGTCAATGATTTCATAGTCCCCGAAAGTTTAAATCCGATCCGTTTTCGTCCCCTTTCTTTTTTGTTGAGTACAGTTCGTCGTAAGTTGATGGTTCGGAAAACAAAAAATCGCTAAGCAATTTCTTGCAAACGAATTGGAGACCTTGTAAACTTTTCTGTTCAGGTCTTAGGTCTTAGGTCTTAGGTCT
>CAZPXI010000155.1:0-2769 GCA_964590715.1 uncultured Desulfobulbus sp. | reverse complement strand
AGGTCTTAGGTCTTAGGTCTTAGGTCTCAGGGGTTCAAGGTTTATTAAAAAAAAATATCGGCTCAGCCGGTTCAGGATTATAATTATGTTTCAACTCAAAGGAAAGGTTGCTCTTATAACAGGTGGTTCCCGTGGAATTGGTCGGGCCATTGCCTTGGAGCTGGCGCAGAACGGGGTGGATATTGTCGTCAACTATGTTCGTCATCGCCGGGACGCGGAGCAGACCGTTGCCGCAATTGAGGCCCATGGCGTACGTTGTCTTGCAGTCAAAGCCAATGTCGCCAAAGAAGAAAATGTTGAGCGGATGTTTGCTGAGATCCGTGAGCAGTATCCGCAACTGGATATCCTGGTTTCCAATGCCGCCTCCGGTGTCTTGAAACCGGCCATGGAGTTGACCGCCCGCCATTGGGACTGGGCCATGGATATCAATGCCCGTGCTCTCTTGAGTTTGAGTCAGCATGCGGTACCGATGATGGAAAACGGGGGCCGGATTCTTGCTGTTTCCAGTCTGGGCGCCGTCCGGGCTGTTCCAAATTATACGGTGGTCGGCTCGTCCAAGGCCGCCCTTGAATCTCTTGTCCGGCACTTAGCGGTTGAGCTCGGGCCGGAAGGGATTACCGTCAACACCATTTCCGCCGGGGTTGTCGATACCGATGCCCTGAAAAAGTTTCCAAACCGGGATGAGATCATCAGTGAATCCCTGCGGCGGACACCGCTTGGCCGCCTGACCACTCCGGAAGACGTGGCCGATCTTGCTCTCTTTCTCTGCAGTGATCTCTCCTCTATGATCAGCGGTCAGACCCTGGTGGTGGATGGCGGCTATGCCATCCAGGGGTAGCGATCATCAGGCGCAGCGCTAAGTTGAAACTTCCTGCGCAAACCTGAGGTACTGTTTACCGTCCGGGCTTTCCGTTGGCGGAACGCTGTTCATTCATGGATGCGTGTTGCTCCAGGCCCGGGCAAAGACCTCAAAGAGAACGATCAGGCCGGTGTAGATGAGACCGGCTGTGATAAAAGAAGGCCAGCCCGTTGCCTCGGTTCTGCATAGAGCCTGTAAAGGGCGGTAGAGCCACGAGAGCAACCCGCCTGCATGAAATGTCCAGAATCCCGGGAACGTAAAGCCCAGGAGGAGATAAAATCCCCGCCGCATATCTGCTTTCTCAGAGTTTTTGTTCTTGCCTGAAATATCTGCAATTCGCTTTAAGGGTTCGCTCAAAAATGAGTGAGCCCTAAGTCGTCATCCCCCCCTCTTGTATACACTGAAATGCAGTGGAAAAAAAGCAAGTGCTGCTCTTGTTGACCCTTACAAAGGGTAATACGAGAGATCCGGCGGTGCTTCCCGCGAAATAAAAAAGAATTTCACTGAAAATACATTTATTGGCTGGTTGCGTGGAGCTAAATTGCAGAAAGCGACCGATATCCGGAGCTCCAGGGTGAAATATGGTCAGAATAAGGATATTTTAGGTTGAATTTGATGGATGGATTTTGTAATGATGTAAAATTCAACTTTCATCGGAGCAAAACCGATTTTTTTAATATTTCAAACTAACAGATATATTTTTAATATTCCCATTTTTGGAGGAACCTGATGGATACAATCTTTACATCAAGTATTTTTGATACGGAAATCATTGAACTGGCCGGGACAAAAGAGACTATTGTCCGCGGCGGCCGGGATAAATTCGGCCTGCTTCCCCAGGCCTTTGCCGGTATCGGACAGATCGGGGTCATCGGCTGGGGCTCGCAGGGCCCTGCCCAGGCCCAGAATCTTCGTGATTCTCTTGAAGGAACCGACATCCGGGTCAAGATCGGCCTGCGGGAAGGGAGCTCATCCATGGCTTCCGCCCGTGAAGCCGGTTTCACGGAAGACAGCGGTACCCTTGGCGAGATGTATGCGGTTCTTGGCGAGTCCGATATGGTCGTGCTGCTGATTTCCGATGCCGCCCAGGTTGAAAATTACAAAAAGATTTTTGCCGCCATGAAGGACGGGGCAACCCTGGGCCTCTCCCATGGTTTTCTGCTTGGTCACCTGGAGAGCGTTGGTGAGAGTTTTCCGGCGAGCCTGAATGTTATCGGTGTTTGTCCCAAGGGTATGGGCCCCTCTGTCCGTCGTCTGTATGTTCAGGGCAAAGAGGTCAATGGTGCAGGTATCAACTGTTCCTTTGCCGTGGAGCAGGATGTCGACGGCAAGGCGCTTGAGCAGGCTCTGGGCTGGGCCGTTGCCGTCGGCGCGCCCTATGTGTTTAAAACCACGCTTGGCTATGAGTTCCGTTCCGACATCTTTGGTGAACGCTCTATCCTGCTGGGTGCCGTGCACGGTCTTTCCGAGGCCATGTATCGTCGTCTGGTCATGGAGCAGGGTATGGATGAAAAAGAGGCCTTTATCGCCACGGTTGAAAATATCACCGGTCCGCTTTCCCGCACCATCTCCCATGATGGTATCATTTCCGTTTATAATAACCTTGATGATGAGGGGAAGGCGATTTTTGAACGGATGTATTCCGCAGCCTATCATCCCGCCTTTGATATCCTGATGGAGTGCTACGATGAGGTTTCCTCAGGCAACGAAATACGTTCCGTTGTCATGGCTGGTCGGCGTTTCGACCGCTACCCCATGGGGAAAATTGATGGCACTAAGATGTGGAGGGTTGGTGAACAGGTTCGAGCCGAACGCTCGGGTGAGCCGACAGTCAATCCTGAAACAGCTGGTCTCTACTGCGCGGTCATGATGGCTCAGATCGACCTGCTGATTGAAAAAGGCCACTGTTT
>CAZPXI010000154.1:0-6310 GCA_964590715.1 uncultured Desulfobulbus sp. | reverse complement strand
TGCTTTTTGTCGATCTTGACCGTTTCAAACCGATCAACGATACCTATGGTCACGGTATTGGTGATATCGTCCTGCGCAAGGTCGCCCGGCGCCTGACCAAAATACTCCGTTCCTCGGATTCGGTCTGTCGGCTGGGTGGAGACGAGTTTGTTATTTTGCTGGAAAGTTCAAATACTGTAGAGGGGGCTGAACTTGTGGCGGCAAAAGCTATAGAGACCCTGAATAAACCGATAGAGGCCGATGATCATGTCTGCTATATCGGGGCCAGTGTCGGGATCTCCATCTTTCCCGACGACTGTGAAGATGCGGAAACCATGCTGCGCCACGCAGATATTGCCATGTATGAGGCCAAGAAAAAAGGTCGTAACCGCTGGCAGCGTTTTTCCCAAAACGAACCGTCTGCGATCACGACCAAAACGAGGGTTAACCGTCCTGGGCAATAGTACGGATAATATCCGATTTGCCGATTACCCCGACCAGTTTATCGTCATCCATAACCGGCAGGGTATGCACCTGCTGCTCGGCCATCAGGGTCGCTACTTCATCAAGCGGAGTGTCCGGCTGCACCGAGACCAGCTTCCGTGAACAGATGTCACCGACAGTGGTGGCCGCCATTTTTTTGATGTCTTTTTCCAGCTTCTCCGGGTTTTCCAGAAAGATGAATGAGTCAAGTATGGCCACGACCGTGGGAATATGTACTTTTTTATTCTGATCAATCAGGTCACTTTCCGTTACAACCCCGATGACTTTTTTATCTTTATCATACACCGGCATCCCGCCGATATGGTGCTCAAAGAGCAGTTTGGCCAGCTCTTTGACGGGCATGGATGCATTTGCAGTGATCACTTCGGTTGTCATGATATCTTGTGCTTTTTTCATATGTTGTCTCCTGTTTGTATTGTGTTTGTATTGAACCGACACAGACTAAACGTCCCTTTCCGTGAAGAGGCTCCCCTGTCGGCTGCGCCTCCCACCTGATTGTATTCACACTATTGACAGAGGCATCTGACCCGCAGGAGCCTGGATAGTATTCAAAAAATAGATAATTCCATGAATTAAGGTTGTAGCATAAATTTATCGTGGACCGGATCTTATTCTGTTCCGGTTTGTACCTATTGCATAAAACATTCTTTGACAGCTGCCGGCAGCATGGCCGCAACTTCCGAGGCCGTATAGCCATAGGCCGTTTCCCGGGCAAGAATATCAGCCGCCAGTCCGTGCAGGTATACGCCGGTGCAGGCGGCATCCCACGGTGAAAGCCCCTGGGCAAGCAGACTGCCGATAAGCCCGGCAAGGACATCACCCATTCCGCCGGTGGCCATGCCTTGATTTCCGCTCGGGTTTATGGCCCAGTTCCCCTGATTACGGGCAATGATCGTGCCTGCGCCTTTAAGCACTGTAATAACCTCCTCGGTGCCGTCCATGCAGAGACTCCGGGCGGTTGTAATTCTGCTGCACTGGATATCGCGGGTTGCCTGACCGGTAAGCCTGGCCATTTCACCAGGATGCGGGGTTAAGATCCGCGGTCCGCCGGGATTTGCCAGGACATCTTTACTTTCACTTAAGATGTTTAAGGCGTCTGCATCCACCACCATGGGCAGGGTGACGTTTTGGTACAGGTGCAGGACCAGATCCCTGGTTTGCTGTCCTGTTCCCAGGCCGGGGCCGAGAACGACCGCAGTTTTTCCGGTCAAGGCCTCAAGAATGATCGAAGTATCTTTTATAGACAGGCACCCGGCAGAGCAGGGCAGGGCGATGGTCATGGCCTCGATCAGCTTCTGTTCAAAGACGGTGTTTAAATCATGGGGCACCGCTGCTGTGACCAGCCCGCAGCCGCTGTGGAGTGCTGCCGTGCAGCTTAAAATAGCAGCCCCGGTCTTGCCGGTTGAGCCGCCAAGCACAAGGAGGTGGCCATGGCTGCCCTTATGGGAGTCAATTGTTCGTTTGGGCAATCGTGTTGCGACAGCCGGGGTCAACACCTCACCTTTAAGTGCTGATTGCTGCACCGCCGCATCCGGAATACCGATATCAACGATCTCCAGATGGCCGATGGCAGCGCCGCCACCCAGGTAATGGGCCGGTTTGGCCAGTCCATAGGTTGCGGTTAAGTCCGCCCGAACCGCTGTACCGAGAACCTGACCGGTATCGGCATCCAGCCCGGATGGGAGATCAACCGCCACAACCGGCCAGCAGGACTCGTTGTGTAGGTTATTAATAAGAGCAATAACCCGGGCCAGATGACCGGTTATCTCGCGGCCAAGCCCGGTACCAAACAGCGCGTCGACCAGACAGGCGACCGGATGTTTCCCGTGTCGGCGGAGAATGGCCGTGGTGATTTCGTCCCTGTCAAAGGAATCGCCGAGGACAACGGAATCACATTTGAGGTTGTTTGTGATCAAGGCGTTGATTGCCGCATCACCTTTAAGCCGTTCCGGCGGCAGGGCAAAAAGAAGAAACGGATACCCTCCCCCCTGAAGAATACGGCGGGCAATCACCAGGCCGTCACCGCCGTTATTGCCGGGTCCTATAAAAAGAACCACGGTTTTACCGGTAAAGGAGCCCAGTTCCCTTTCCATGAATGCAACGGTTCCCTGACCGGCATTTTCCATCAGGATGATGCCGGGAATTCCATACTCATCAATAGTCAGACGATCGAGTTGCTGCATTTCGGTAGCCATGGCTATTTTCATGTGCTCTTCCTTCTGATGCTCTTTGTTACTTGCTCGGGGAAAGAATTTTTTTTACCCAAATCCTGAATTCCCGTCACAGAAAATAAAAAAATCTGCCGGCGATTTGTCCAAGATTATCAGCATGGCGGGGTGGTCTTTGTCCACCAAAAAAATATAATCCGTCTCAATAAATGTGGGCAGTGCCCATCCTGCAGATTTAGTTTTTATCACCTTGCTTGGGTTGCGGGCATCCCGTCTTAGGTTCTCTTGTAAAGAGTATACGCATTATTTTCGGGAACGGCAAACATCTCCGGTGTTGTTTGCCAAAATAGAGAGCTACCACAATTTATTCTGTACAAATGGCCGCTGTTCGATTAAAAGGAATTATTCTCGAGTGTTAATCCTGCCAGGAGGTTCACCATGCTGCGTAGATTCTGCCCATGTTTGTTCCTGATCCTTTTTCTGACCCTGTACGGTTGCAGCTCGATTCAGGTCAGCACTGATTTTGACCCCGAAGCCGATTTTTCGGCAATTCACACCTATAGCTGGAAAACAGCCAATGTTTCCGGCGATGCTCTTGCCAACAACCCTTTACTGTATAAACGGATTGTCAAGTCCATTGACGGCTATCTTCAACGCAGAGGCTATCAAAAGGTGGATCCGGGCAGTGCAGACATCCTTGTTGCCATCCACGCTGCAACAAAAGAAAAAATGCGGGTGACGGACTGGGGTGGCCCGCGCGGCTATTACAGAGATCCCTGGTATGATCCATGGTGGGGAGGCGGCGCCTACGGCGGCCGGGTCGACGTCAGTTACTATACCGAAGGAACCCTGGTGATCGACATTGTTGATCGCAGGCGGCAGGAGCTTATCTGGCGCGGCCTGGGAACCTCCATTGTCCACAAGTATTCCGACCCGGAAAAAATGGAAAAAGCCGTGAATGAGTATGTCGGCGAGATACTGGACCGGTTTCCGCCCGGGTATAAACCTGAGTAACCAGGACCAGGTAAGCGGAACGAAGCGTAGACTTCGAAGCATGAAAATAGCCCGGATCGGCATCACTTCGTGGGCAATTTTCGGATAACGCTCTTTTGAAGCACGAATTTTTCTTTCACGTGTCCGGATTTTAAATACGTACATTTTTAACTGATTACGTACAAAGCTCAGCCTCTATAAATCAGGGATAACATCGCCTGTTCAGCGGGATTGTAACAGCCACAATGAATGCACTATAAATGCATTGGCTTGGTAACGCCCTTTGATATTCAGCGATGGTATCCCCTGTATCAGGCTGAGGATTGTGAGTAATCAGATATTTTTATGGAGCAACAGCATGGCCGAACAACAACAGGCACCGGAAAAAAAGGCTCGTCAATTTGACCTGACCTCGCCCGAGTGGTATCTCAATCGTGAGTTGACCTGGCTTGAATTTAATCGCAGGGTACTGCATGAGGGCCAGGATGATCGAACGCCGCTCCTTGAGCGAATCATGTTTCTCTCCATTGTCGGCTCAAACCTGGATGAGTTCTTTATGAAACGAATCGGCGGCCTCAAGCAGCAGGTCGGGGCCGGTTTACGCAAACTCACCGTTGACGGCCGTACTCCGGGCCAGCAGATTACCGAGTGTTATGAGGTTGTCCGTGACCTGTTGGAACAGCAGCAGAAACTTGAAGGCCGATTGCTCGGGCTGCTTGCCAAAAAAGGGATCCGTATAGTCAACTATCATCAGTTGACCAAGGCACAGAAGCAGGAAGTCGAGGGCTATTTCCATGAAAATATTTACCCGCTGCTCACGCCCCAGGGCATGGATCCTGCCCATCCCTTTCCTTTTATATCCAATCTCTCTCTGAATCTACTGGTTTCCACCCGGTTCAAAGATGATGATCATGTCTATCTTAATCGAATCAAGGTGCCCACCGGAATCGGGATACCGCGCTTTATCCAGGTAGGAAAAAGGCATCTCTATGTGCGCTTTGAAGATGTCATTGCCAACAATCTGGCGGCGATTTTTCCGGACATGGTCATTGAAAGCTGTGAGCTGTTCCGGGTCACCCGAAATGCCATCACCGAAAAGACGCTGGATCAGGCCAACGACCTGCTGGCCATGATAGAATCCGCCCTGCGGGACCGGAAATTTGCTGAAATCGTCCGGTTGGAAGTCGGCTCCTGCATGACCCCGAACCATCGTGGCATGCTGGCGGCAGAGCTCGGTATCGACAAGGACATGGATGTATTTTCCGTTGACGGCATCATGGGCAAACGCGACCTGTTTGAGATTGCCTCCATTGACCGGCCCGAACTGCATTATCCGCCACACCAGCCCCTGGATCATCATCGGCTGGCAGGCGATTCGCCCAACATTTTTTATGTTATCCGGGAAGAGGGCGCTATTTTTCTGCAGCATCCATATGAATCTTTTGAATCTTCGGTTGAACGTTTCTTAAAGGAAGCCAGTGTCGATCCCAAGGTGCTTGCTATCAAGATGACCCTGTATCGGACCTCTTCGGATTCGCGTGTCATTCAGTATCTGCTTGATGCGGCCCAGAACGGCAAACAGGTTGCCGTGGTGGTCGAGCTTAAGGCCCGTTTCGACGAGTCGGCCAATATCCACTGGGCCGGATACCTTGAACAGGCCGGGGTCCACGTGACCTATGGGGTTGTCGGCCTGAAGACCCATTCCAAGGTTGTTTTTGTAGTGCGACGCGACTACAACGGACTCAAACGCTATGCCCATATCGGCACCGGCAACTATCATGCAGGTACTGCCCGCATGTACAGTGATCTTGGTCTGTTGACCTGTGATCCCGACATCGGTGATGATCTGACCGAACTGTTTAATTATCTGACCATGGGCTATGCCCCGGCTAGAAAATACAAAAAACTGCTGCCCTCACCCAAGATCCTCAAGAAAGGACTGCTCAACCGCATCGAGCATGAGATTGAACATCATAAAAAAGATAAAAACGGCTTGATCCAGTTCAAGACCAATGCCCTGGAAGACAAGGACATTACCCGGGCTCTGTACAAGGCATCCCAGGCCGGGGTTCATGTTGATCTTATTGTCCGGGATACCTGCAGGCTCCGGCCCGGAATTGAAGGACTCTCCGACAATATTCGCGTAATCTCGATTGTCGGTCGCTTTTTGGAGCACAGCCGGATCTATTATTTCAAAAATAACGGCAACGAAGAATATTACATCGGGTCTGCCGATATTATGAAACGCAACCTTGAGGAACGGGTTGAGGTTATGACACCGGTGGAACCTAAGGTGCTGCAGACCGAACTCCGCAAAATCCTCGATGTACAGCTTAAAGACCGGCGTGCCGCCTGGGAAATGCAGCCCGACGGCAGCTATATCCAGCTGCAGCCCACCGCCCGCGGTGAGCAACGAAGTTCCCAGGAACAGCTTATTGACCTGGCCGCCAAGCGGCTGGCCGAGGCCCGGCGTTTATTTAAGAAAAAGAGCAAGAAAAAGATCGCCAAACGCAAACGCAAATAATTTTTTTTTAGTCGATTGGGTTAAACGGACTCCCGGCACATCTCTTCATTGATTGCCCAGACTTCCCCTAGACGCCAAAAGGTTTTTTAATGAGAAAGCGGGTCAAAATAGACATAGACTATCGAAAAGACTGCTGATGGGG
>CAZPXI010000153.1:0-6337 GCA_964590715.1 uncultured Desulfobulbus sp. | reverse complement strand
TTATCGGTGAACGCAGCAATGCGGTCTACCAGCTCGGCCATACGGTCAGAGTGCGGCTTGAGGATGTTGACATGGGGGCCAAACGTATTACTTTTTCACTGGTTCAGGAAGGATCCCGCCGAAAACAGGGCCATGGAAAACGATAAGAACGATAAAAACGGACCTGAAGAAGCCGATATTTCTCTTGAGCAGGTCAACTTTTCCTACAACGGAGAACCGGTGCTTGAGGACGTCAACCTGTCCATCGCCAGAGGGGAGTTTATCGGCATTATCGGCCCCAACGGCGGCGGCAAGACCACCCTCCTTCGCCTGATTCTCGGCCTGCTCACCCCGGTCAGCGGAACAATCCGCGTCTTCGGCAGGCCACCGGTCGAGGTTTCTCACCGCATCGGCTATGTTCCGCAGCACATGCAGTTTGACCAGCGTTTTCCAGCCACGGTTTTTGATATTGTCCAGATGGGACAAATCGGACAGAGCGGTTTTGGTCGAATCTCAAACCAACAGCGACAGGCCGCCGAAAAAGCGTTAGGTGCGGTCGGGCTCTCTGCCTCTCGCAACAAAAGCTTTTCCGATCTTTCCGGCGGACAGCGGCAACGGATACTTATTGCCAGGGCCCTGGCCTCCGACCCCGAACTCCTGCTCTTTGACGAACCGACCGCCAATGTTGACAGCTCATCGGGTGAGAAGCTCTACCGGATCCTGGCTGAGCTCAACAAACGAATGACCATTCTGGTGGTCTCCCATGATATCGGCTTTGTCAACCAGCACATCAGCAGCGTGGTCTGTGTCAACCATCAGGTCGTCATTCATCCAACCAGCACGCTGGACGGGCGCAACATCATCGATCTGTACGGGCATGACATGTCGCTTATCCGGCACGATCACCGCTGCTCCAAGGAGGGCCACGCGTGCTCGAGTTCGTAAACGACCTGCTGAAATTTCCTTTTCTGCAACAGGCTCTGATCGCCTGCCTGCTCGCCTCCATCGCATGCGGAATCGTCGGCACCTATGTAACGGTTCGCAGAATCACCTACATTGCCGGGGCTATTGCCCACTGCACACTTGGCGGCATGGGGGCGGCCAAGTACCTGCAGACGGAAATGGGCCTGAGTTTTATAACACCGCTCATGGGTGCTGTTTTTGCAGCCCTGGCAGCGGCCCTGATCATCTCGTACCTCCAGGCCAGAACCGACATGCGACAGGATACGATTCTCAGTGCGGTCTGGTCCATCGGCATGGCGGTGGGCATACTCTTTATCAGTAAAACCAGCGGCTATAATGAAGACCTGATGAGCTACCTCTTCGGTGATATTCTGATGGTTACCCCGCAGGATCTTGTTCTGATCGGGCTGCTTGATCTGGTACTGATGGCAGCGACCTTCCTCTTTCATCGACAACTCGCCGCCATAGCCTTTGATGAAGAATTTTCCCGCATTGCAGGACTCCGGGTAGACCTCTACAACACCCTGTTTCTCTGTACGGTTGCCCTGACCGTGGTCCTGCTGGTCCAGCTGGTGGGGATTATCCTGGTCGTTGCCCTGCTGGCCCTGCCCGCAGCAACTGCCGGACGACTGACCAACCGGCTGTCGACCATGATTATGGTGACTATCCTGCTCTGTGTGCTCTCCACCCTGGGTGGCCTCAGCATAAGCTATGCCCCTGATCTGCCGGCAGGCGCGACCATTATCCTTACCGCTGCAACCATTTACCTTACCACAGATATCTCATTAAAAATAAAAGACAAAATGAAGTGACAGGCAGAGATACTTTTTCTTTTTCTTGACGAACGGCACCATTTAACATAAAGATGGACGGTGCGTAAAAACATGCCGTCCTGCTGATGCATTGCCGTGCATGTTGTGGCGGTAACCGCTTTTTTTCTGAGACCGTATACTTTATTTTTTATTTATCGAGGACCCCATGGAACAGACAAACTGGGTGGCAACCCTTCTCTCCAACCCCTACATCAGCGGCCTGCTCATCGGCATAGTTTTCTTTCTCTATGTCCGCTCCCTGATGAAAATCCGTCAACTGGGGCAGGATATTAAAAAACTACGCGAACACCTGCACACCAAGCTGGAGATCGAATCAGCCGATAACGAACGTAGGAAGGCTGAAACCGAAAAGATCAAACAGGAGCGGGATAACCTGCGCAATATGACCCAGGTCCTCAACCAAAAGCCGGGTCGGCAGGAACTGCGCCAGGCACAGATCTATCAAAAGGCTGTGGAGATCATGTTTGAAAAATCTCCGGGTTTTGCCCCGGCCTGGCAGATCACCCTCAAAGAGGCTGAGGAGGAGATGAAAAATGCCGAAAGAGGTATAATTCCTTTTTTCAAACGAATGACCAGTAGTGCAGGCAGCTCGTCCGGGGACAGTGACAAGAACAGGAAAAAAACCCTTGAGCTGGACGATCCCGGGCAATAAGCGGCAGGACACATCCGCCTGCACCAGTTTTGGTATATCCTCCATGGCTGCGGAGCACAACAGCGGACCGGCACTACTTCGAACCTCTACCTACCCGCAACCATAAACACACGATAAAAAACGACCCGGGACAGCAAGTCTTGGCGTCGTTTTTTTTGGTACTCTCCTGTGCAAGCTGATCCAGAAAGAAAAACAACACCGCGGTCCGGCAATGTCGGTCTTATTTTAGTCGGTCCGCGTTACCCGGAAAACATAGGGGCTGCAGCCCGCATCGGTCTGAATTTCGGGATCTCCGAGTTGACGGTGGTCGCAGACAGGGCCCCTGATCAGGAACGGATGCTGAAGATGGCCACCCACAAGGCCTCACACCTGATCCGGGAAATGCGGCTGGTAAAGACCACCCGCGAGGCTGCCGAGCCCTTTCACTTCATCGTCGGCACCACTGCCCGCCAGGGACGCCTGCGACTACGTAAAAACACGCCGCGGCTGGTTATGGAAAAAATCGGCCCGCTGGCCGCTGATCCCGCTAACCGCATCGGTCTCATGTTCGGCCCGGAGAATACCGGCCTGACCAATGAGGATCTGGACTACTGCCAATTTTCCTCAACCATTCCCACGGCAGACTTTTCTTCCCTGAATCTGGCTCAGGCGGTTGCCATTCACTGTTACGAGCTCTACATGGCCACGGGAACAGTTCTGCCGAAATCGTCGGCATCGGTGGAATATGCCAACTCCTTTGATATTGAGGGAATGTATGGACATGTGACCGAGGCCCTGTCCGAGGTCACCTTTCTCGACGATGCCAACCAGATCTACTGGATGCGCAGTATCCGTCAGTTTCTGGGCAGGGTGCAGTTAACCAAAAAAGAAGCCAGCCTTATCCGTGGTATCTGCCGAAAATTCCTCTGGCACAGCAGAAACAGGATAGCCGGAAATCGTACCGATACGGAAGCCGTCCCGCCGCCGGACAACCGGTAGTTGCCCACAATCAATTCATCCCCGGCCCTACCGTAAAAATACCGTTGAACCCGGCCAGCGGGCAATCGGTACAGGCAGGTTTTGATTTCTTACAGAAGTCTTTGCCGACCTGAACGATCAGGGCATGATATTCGTTAAACAGGTGGGTGTCTTCTTCCAGATTATCCATGAACAGATCCTGGATTGCGTAGTAATCAAAGGATTCATCTATGATCTCATGCCGGGTCAGAATACGGTGGGTATAGGCGTCGACCACGAAAATCGGCAGATGGGCCGCATAGAGCACCATGGAATCCGCAGTTTCCGGGCCGATTCCCTTCACCGACAACAGCTGCTCGCGCAGGGTTTCTCGTGACTGGCTGAGAAAAAAGTCCAGGTCACCGTCCCACTGTTCGTTTATAAGTGCAAAAAAATTCTGCAGGCGGACGGCCTTGATATTATAATACCCGGCGGGCCGGATATATTCCGCCAGCAAATCCTGCGGCAGGACAGATATCGCAGCCAGCGTGAGGACATCCGACCGCTTTAGGTTGTCAATGGCCCGTTCAACATTTTTCCAGTTGGTATTCTGGGTCAGAATCGCCCCGACCATGACCTCAAACGGGCTGTCACCGGGCCACCATTTCTGGCCGCCGAAGTGACCATGCAGCCGCTCGTACATCTCCTGTAACTGCTCAGCAGTACTCATCAGAACACAACCTGATGTCAACCCGGAATCGGAAATGCATCATTCCTCATCTCCAAGGCAGATACCGATGTCACGGGCAGTCAAAACCTTGTCGCTGTTTAAATCAACTTTTTTCCGACAACAGATGGCATCAGCCAGCGGTACGGACGACATCTCAGGCGGAGTCCAGGCAACCATATGGTCGAAGATTCCAGCCTCTGCCAGACGAACGGCCGCGGCACCGAAACGAAGGGCAAGAAGCCGATCAAAGGTCGTCGGTGATCCCCCGCGCTGCAGATGCCCCAGAACCAGAGAACGGGTATCCTTGCCCAGTCGATCCCCGATCTCACGGGCAACCCATTCCCCCATTCCGCCCAGGATAACCTCGGACCGACCGACCTCACCCAGACCTCGGCTGATCACTTCCCCGTCTTCTGCCTTGGCGCCTTCGGCCACTACGACAATGGAGTAGTGTTTATCATGGAGTTCATTATCGCTGATCTTTTCACAGACCGCATCGATACAAAAGGGAATTTCCGGAATGAGAATAACGTCGGCCCCGCCGGCTATTCCTGAATACAGAGCGATCCACCCGGATTCCCGCCCCATAACCTCAACCACCATAACCCGGTCGTGGGATTTGGCCGTTGAATGCAGTTTATCTAAAGCCTCGGTAGCCGTGGACACGGCAGTATCAAATCCAAAAGTCCGGTCCGTGGCCTCCAGGTCATTATCTATTGTTTTCGGTACCCCGATAACCGGCATCCCCTTCCCGGCAAAATGATGAGCGATCTCCAGGCTGCCGTCACCACCCACGGCAATATGGCAGAAAAATCCCATTCTGTTGAAGTTTTTCAAGATACGATCCGAGACATCGACAATCTGTATTTCACCGGCAAGATTTTGCACAGGCATAGCAAAAGGATCACCCTTGTTCGTTGACCCGAGAATTGTTCCGCCAATCGGTGTAATCCCCTCCACATCTTTGGGGGTAAGACGAACCAGGTCATCAAGATCAAGCAGCCCCTTGTATCCTGATCGACTGCCGAAGACTTCCCATCCTCGCTTGGTCGCCGAATTGACCACTGCAAAAATAACAGCGTTCAAACCGGGCGCATCACCACCACCTGTAGAAATTACAATCTTTCGCATGGAGCAAAACCTCTACTCATAATCTATCAATCCGGGAACATGCCCTCAAAAAAGCGACCGCCCTCCCCTTCCATTCATCCTGCTTCATCTTGTTTGAATAGTAGAGACTAGAGCCTGTTTTGGCAACATTTTTCCTATATTTTCGCTATTTTCACCCCTGAATCAAACCGGTATTTCAAGCTGACTCCCCCTAATGGACGACCACATTGTGGAACATACCAAGCCAAAATCGTCCATTCCAGCATTGACAATTCGGCCAAACTACCTTAGGGTTAAATATTATAGAAAATAACTGTTTCTCCTTACTGGGAAACAGAAACATTATTAGGCTTTAAGATTATCTTTATTTTTAACCAGGAGGACATCGTGTTTGAAGTAACAAATTCAGCTGTGGAGAACTTGAAAACGTATCTCGCACAGAACAAGATTGAGTCAGCGGTTCGTATCGCTCTGATGCAGGGCGGCTGAGCCGGCCCATCACTGGGATTGGCTCTGGATGAGCCAAAAGACAACGACAAAACTTTTGAAGAAGATTCACTGACCTTTCTGGTTGAAGAAGGGTTGCTTTCCACCTGCGGCGCAATAAAAGTTGATTTTATTGAGGCCGGATACCGGTCGGGTTTTTCCATTACCTCGACCAATCCGGTGAGTAGCGGCGGCGGATGCAGTTCAGGTTCCTGCAGTTCAGGTTCCTGCGGCGGCTGATAACCGGCCGTCTGTACTTGCAAGACAATAAAAGGCCCCTGCCGTCCGGCAGGAGCCTTTTTTATTTCCCCCTTACTCTGTGCCAAATTCTTGACACGCCGCGATTCATTCTTATTTTCTCTACTGATAAACCAGCATGGCTGGACCAGGTAAGCGGAGCGAAGTGCAGACTCCGGGTTTTTCAGGTCACAGCCACAACGATGACACCGCTTCGCTGTTATGAAAATCGCCCGGATCGGCATCACTTCGTGGGCGGTTTTCAAATAAAATAAATAACCGTGTGCTTTGAATACAAATATAATCAGGACACGGACAAATAAGGAGAGGAAATATGCAACTTGATAAATTTACGTTAAAATCACAGGAAGCAATCCAGGCGGCCCACACCCTGGCTCAGAATAACGGCAA
>CAZPXI010000152.1:0-6337 GCA_964590715.1 uncultured Desulfobulbus sp. | reverse complement strand
AAAAAAACAACGATAATTCAATAAATTACATAAAAATCGCAGGGCGAGACGGGCCGCACGTTGAAATCATTAAAGAAAATGCTGTTTTCAGGGGTATGAAGGGCGGCGGCAGGCGTGCCGAAAGGGTACGGGCCGCAAATGACCGGCTAACCGGTTGATCCGACAACGGAAAAAAAGGGTACTGTTGCGGAGTTGACCGGTTTTGGAACGGGGTTAAAACCCTGAGACAGGAAGTCAACTCCATTTACACTACCCCAGTTGCGGAGTTGACCGGTTTTGGAACGGGGTTAAAACTTTCTGCTGCTTCTTTTGTTTTAACTGCAAGTTTCTGTTGCGGAGTTGACCGGTTTTGGAACGGGGTTAAAACAATCAACATTGTTACTCATCCCGACATAAGCGCCGGGGTTGCGGAGTTGACCGGTTTTGGAACGGGGTTAAAACATATGTTGGATCAGACGGGTAAATAAGATTATTATTATGTTGCGGAGTTGACCGGTTTTGGAACGGGGTTAAAACCTGTCTGTCCCCATTCGTTACCGTCACCGGTCCAGGGTTGCGGAGTTGACCGGTTTTGGAACGGGGTTAAAACCCATGTTGGCCCAACCGGCATCAGTGATCTCTGCTGTTAGTTGCGGAGTTGACCGGTTTTGGAACGGGGTTAAAACAAACGCTTCGGAATCCGAACATGCTCACTGTTGGTGTTGCGGAGTTGACCGGTTTTGGAACGGGGTTAAAACTCGTAGATGTACTGGATGAGTCCAGTCAGTGTATTGTTGCGGAGTTGACCGGTTTTGGAACGGGGTTAAAACACTTCTAAAACAACCTCACCTTAAATTTTCCTTGTATTTGGCTCAGTTATCACTGCTGTCGGCCCAAATAACTTTGATCAGGGATAACATCGCTTGTTCAGTCGGACTGTAGAACCCTATGAATCCATCATCAACTTGTTGGGTTCGTAACGCCCTTTGATATTCAGCGATGGTATCCCTTGCATCAGGTTGAGGATTGTGGGTAATCAGAAAAATAATTGATGCGGGAGGAAATGAATGTAAACTGAAATCCGTGATAAAGATTTACAGGGGGTGGAAGAAGCCCTGCGGCGGGCCGGAACTCGGGCAAAAAAAAATAGCTGAACAGACCAAGACCCCTCTGCTCATTTTTAAGAATGGTCAGTCAAATAATCAAAAAGAAGGTCGACAAAGACCAGAAAACGGAGACAAATTGAACCGATTTGTCTGATAGATCGTGAGGGATACGCATTCATTACGAAGATGAAAAATGGTCCCTCTTGAATCCATACAACCTGAATCCTTTGTAATTCCAATTAATCAGCTCCTGTCAACCAACAGCAACCATGCAGCCCCTGAATCCACTCACCCTGCCTCTGCAGGGCCAGATCCTTATTGAGGCCAGCGCAGGTACGGGCAAGACCTACACCATTGGTCTGCTCTTCCTGCGGTTGCTTATGGAACGGGGGTTGAGTGTTGACCGGATCCTGGTGGTCACCTTTACCCGGGCCGCCACCGAAGAACTGCGCGGCCGGATACGGCAGCGTATCCGGGAGGCCCTGGATGTTCTGACCGGCCGGAGCCCCGGTGATCAGTCCCTGCAGGAGTTGATGGCAAAGGTTACAGAGGTGAATCAGGCCACGATCCTGCTCTCCGACGCCCTGACCCGCATGGATGAAGCAGCCATATTCACCATCCACGGTTTTTGCCAGCGCATGCTGCAGGAACACGCCTTTGAATCGGGCGCGCCCTTTGAGATGGAATTTCTCGAAACCGAGCAGGTTCTGCGCCGGCGGATCATTGAAGACTTCTGGCGCCTGCGTTTTTACAGGGCCCCGAAAGAAGAGGCTGCCTGGGCTGCCTCTCAGTGGAACGAACCCCAAGATCTGCTGACCAATCTGGGTGGACATTTGAGCCGACCGGGAGTGGAGTGTGTGCCGGTGATCGACCAGGAAGAGCTTGACGGGCAGATGGAAGCACTTGTGCCGCTCTTTGTTCAGGCGCGGGGCCAATGGCTTGAACAACGAGCTGCAATCACAACGCTTCTGCAGGAGAGCAAGCGCTTGTCCCGGAATAAAAGCACAGGTTATGGCCTGCAACGGCTGCAACAGGCTGCCCAAACCCTGGATAGTTTTTTTGCTGAAAAAAACATGCCCTGGTTGATGCCGAACACAAAAGTGCTGGAATTGTTCACCACCGGCAAGATCGAGACCTCGCTGAAAAAATCAACCAAACATGAGCCGCCGGTCCATCCGTTTTTTGACCTGTTCGACCGCTTTTTTCAGGCCCATCAGGAGATGACCCGCAACCGAAAGATTTTTATTCTGCTGGAGGCACGGAACTACCTGCTGACCGAGCTTGACCGGCGCAAGGAAGAACAGGGCCAGCTCTATTTCGATGACCTGCTCACCCAGCTGGATACGGGTCTGCAGGGAACCGGCGGCAGACAGTTGGCGCAAAGTATACGTACACGGTTCCCGGTCATTTTAGTCGATGAATTTCAGGATACCGACCCCCTGCAGTACCGCATTTTCTCCACCATTCATGAAAATTCGACAAAAAACTCGGGTCTGTTTTTAATCGGCGATCCCAAACAGGCCATCTACGGGTTCCGGGGAGCCGATATCTTCACCTATATTAAAGCCCGCCGGGATACAGCGGCCGAAAACCGGTTCACCATGACCACCAACTACCGCTCTACCAGCCCCATGGTGGCCGCAGTCAACCAACTGTTTGACCGGGAGGAATCCTTTCTCTTTAATAAAGATGCTATAGACTTTACTCCGGTCAAGGCGGCCGGAATGGCCGACGACAAACCACTCCTTATCGACAACACGCCGCCCCCTGCCCTGACCTGCCTCCTGCTGCCGGAGAATGCAACCGATAAACCCCTGGCCAAGGGAACTGCGGCCGAACAGGCGGCCCGTTTCTGCGCCCATGAAATCGGCGATCTGCTGGCCGCCGGGTTGACCGAAAGAGCACGGATCGGTGACCAGCCTCTGAGTGCCGGGGACATTGCCGTCCTGGTCCGCACCCATACTGAGGCGGATCTTGTCCGCAAGGAGCTCACCGCTCTTTCCATAACCAGTGTCTACTATAGTCAGGAATCGGTTTTTGCCACCCCGGAAGCGGAACAGATGGCTGTCGTCCTGTCCGGGCTGGTTGACCTTGCCGACAGCGGTCTGGTCCGCACCGGACTGGCAACCGATCTCTTCGGCTATAATGCAGAGCAGCTGGACTGCCTGCGCAGTGATGAACAGCAGTGGGAAGAAGTCATGACCACTCTTGGCCGCTATCACCAGATGTGGCGGCTGGAAGGGTTCACCCCCATGTTTCAGACCCTGCTGGCCGAACAGCAGGTTGTCCGACGTCTGCATGGTGCCGACTCCGGAGAACGGCGGCTGACCAACTTTCTCCACCTGGCCGAACTGCTGCAGGAGGCGGCCCAGCGGCAAGCGGGTGCAGAGGGACTGCTGCGCTGGCTCCTTGACCAGATACAGGCACCGGAAGAACAGGACGACAGCCGACAGCTCAGGCTCGAAAGCGATGAAAACCTGGTCAAAATCGTCACCATCCATAAGGCCAAAGGGCTGGAATATCCGGTGGTCTTTCTGCCCTTTCTCTGGTCCGCCCGAACATGTCAGGCCAACGAGCCCCTGGCCTTTCACGACCCGGAAAGGCCGGATCGGCTGCTCATTGATCTGGGCACGGGAGATGAAGAACATTTTAAGCTCGCCGAGCAGGAACGGCTGGCCGGTGACCTGCGTCTGCTCTACGTAGCCGTCACCCGGGCCCGCTACAGTTGTTATTTCTGCTGGGGCCGGATCAACAAGATGCAGGAAAGCGCCCTCTGTTACCTGCTTCATAATGACGACATGCCGGGGCTGGAGACAATTTCCAACGACCTGGACCTGAATACCGAACACTCCGCCCTGCTCCTCAAACCGTACCCGTTACGTTTTTTAAGGCCGGAGCTGCAGACGAGAGCGAAAACCACTCCGCCGGCAGCGGCCCGCTTCACGGGCCATATTGACAGCAGCTGGCGGATTACCAGTTATTCCCGCCTGACCGCGCACCAGGATCCGCAACCGGAACGACCGGATTATGACCAGGAGGCTGAGGCGGCGGCTCCTGCTCCCGGCCATGACGTGTTCGGCTTTGCCAAAGGAGCTGCTGCCGGAACCTGCCTGCACTCCATCCTGGAGCAGATCAGTTTCACCGATCCGGGCGGACACGAAGAGATCATTCGGTCCCAGCTTGAACGGGCTGGTTTTGATGCATCCTGGATACCGGTTGTTGCGTCCTGGATGGAGGCGATTCTCCGGACCGGGCTTGAACCGGGCTTTTCGCTTTGCCTGCTGGCAGAGCAGGACCGGATCAATGAGATGTCTTTTTATTTTCCCCTTCAATCAATGAACCTGAACAGCTTCAACCGGGCACTGGCTGATTTTTCAATTCCACCCCTGCCGGATCAGCAGGAGACCCTGCAGGGCTTGATGGTTGGTTTTATCGACCTTGTCTACCGCCGGAACGGATGTTATTTTGTGGCCGATTACAAATCAAACCATCTCGGCGGCAGTGCTGCCGATTACAGGCCGGAAAACCTGCAGGCAGCCATGCTGGAACACCGCTATGACCTGCAGTATCTCATCTACACCCTGGCCCTGCACCGTTTTCTGAGCAGCCGAATTGCTGAATATGACTATGAAGCCCATTTCGGCGGGGTCAGGTATCTCTTTCTGCGCGGCATGGATCCGGAAAACCCACCGGGAACCGGCATTTTTTCCACCCGGCCGCCGCTTGCACTCATTAACCGGCTTGACAGGTGCTGCCGGGGAATAGAAATATGATACGCACACTGCTGCAACAGGCATGTAATCGGGGTGAAATTCGCCTGCTGGATCTGCATGTGGGCCGGTTTCTGGAAAAACTCTCCGGTGAAAACCACCCGGAACTGCTGCTGGCCGGAACCCTTGCCGGGGCCGCGGTGGCCGGCGGTCATGTCTGCCTGCCCCTGGACCAGCCGGATGGTTTTGCGGTGCAGCTTGAGCCCGCCCTGATTCCGGACCCGGACAACTGGGCCGAAACTCTGCTGGCCACCCCGGTGGTTGGTCGACCCGGTGCGACCACGCCCCTGATTCTGGATGAGAACAACCAGCTCTATCTGTACCGATATTACCGGTACGAACAACAGATTGCCTCGGACCTGCGGGCACGGGCAAGCGGTATCCTTGACGTAGAGCATGAACAGGCCCGGCTGATACTGGATCAACTCTTTCCCGGACAGCAGCAAACCAATGACCAGAAAACCGCCGCCGCCCTGGCCCTGCTCAAACGACTGCTGGTTATTTCCGGCGGCCCGGGAACAGGCAAGACCTATACCGTGGCCCGGATCCTCGCCCTGCTCCAGGCCCTGCATCAAAAAAAAGAGAATACAGAAAATACAGAAAATATAAAAGATACAAAAAGTCTTCGGATCGGCCTGGCTGCACCAACCGGCAAGGCGGCGGCACGTCTGGAAGAATCCATCCGCCGGGCAAAGGAATCCATACCGGCAGCTCTTGCCCAGGCCATACCCGAACAGGCCCAAACCCTGCATCGGCTACTAGGCTACAACCCGAGCGAGGACGACTTTCGTTATAATCAAAAAAATCCGCTCCACCTTGACCTGCTGGTGCTGGACGAAGCCTCTATGATCGACGTGGTGCTGATGGCAAACCTGGTCCAGGCCCTGCCTGAAACAACCCGGCTTATTCTGCTCGGTGACCGCAACCAGCTTGCTTCGGTGGAGGCGGGCAGCCTGTTTTCCGATCTCTGCGGAACCGGTGAACCCGCCTGGTCACCCAAGCTCTGCGCCCAGCTCTGCCGACTGACCGGCGATGAGAAACCGCCGCAAAGGGGCGATGCTCCCGCCATGGCGGATTCCGTTGTTCTGCTGCGCACCAGTTACCGTTTTCAGGACAAGAGCGGGATTGATTCCCTGGCAAGAGCTGTCAACATGGGCTCAATGGACGAGATGGAACAGGTCTTGAGCACGGATTATCCCGACCTGGAGGTTCAATTTCTGACCGGACCAGAGCGGGACAGGTGGCTGCAGGAACGGATTATCCAGGGTTTTCAAGCTATGGTCGGCGCCTCTTCGGTGGAAGAGGCCTTTGCGGCCATGGAAACGTTTCGTTTGCTCTGTGCTGTACGTAAGGGACCGGCCGGGGTGGAAGGGATCAATGAGCTGGCCGAACAGACCCTGCAGAGACGCGGATTGATTGATCCCGGCACCGACTGGTACCAGGGAAAACCGATCATCATCCGCCGTAACCAGTATGAAATGC
>CAZPXI010000151.1:0-6344 GCA_964590715.1 uncultured Desulfobulbus sp. | reverse complement strand
CTGAAGCTCGGCATCCTGATCTGCTTTGAATCGATCTTTCCGGAAATTGCCAGAAATGAGGTGGCTGCCGGGGCGAATATATTGGTGAACCTGACCAATGACGCCTGGTACGGACGGACAAGCGCGCCCTATCAGTCCATGGCCATGACCGTGTTCAGGGCGGTGGAGACCAAGCGCTCCCTGGTGCGGGCCGCTAATACCGGAATCAGCGGTTTTATCGATCCGACCGGCAATATCATTGAGAAAACCGATATCTTCGTACCCGGGGCAATAACGGCCCAGCTTCCTGTTTTTGAAAAGCAGACGGTTTTTGTTCGTTCCGGGTACATATTCGGCGCGGCCTGTCTTGCCCTTATTCCGGTGCTGCTCCTCTTCCGGAGACGACATATTTGAGTGCGGAATCCCGGAGTTCAATTTGTCTCCTGTCTGTCGGCGGCGTCGTTTTCAGGGCGGATAAAATGGTTTTAACTGAATAAATTTGCTTGGTTTTCAGCTTTTTTTTTGTTAAGAGCTTTAAGCATAGTATAAGTGCGTAGTGCTACTGGAGAAGTAAAGACGTCATGCTATTGCGTGGTTCTAGTTTTTGTTACCTTGAAGCCTTACGCGTCCAGAACATTCAGCCCACATTAAGGAGAGCTAGGGAGCAATGTTACAAGGAACAGTAAAGTGGTTCAATGAGTCTAAAGGTTTTGGTTTTATTGAACAGGAAGACGGGAAAGATGTTTTTGTCCACTATTCCGCCATCGAGGGCAGTGGATTCAAAACATTAAACGAAGGCGACAAGGTAGAGTTCGAGGTAGTCGACGGCCCCAAGGGACCGGCTGCAGCAAACGTACAAAAGCTTTAAAACCACTCCTTCCTTCCGTCGGCCTGCAACGACCGGTGGCAAGGGAGGAAAGAAACAACGGTCCGGCTCTGGCCGTACCTGTTGAGAATCCCGGTAACTGTGTGTTGCCGGGATTTTTTTATGGCGGTTTATGGCCATAAGAGTATTTTGTCTGAGACCTGATTGTGAGACTTGAAATCTGAGAAACCTGTGAAGATTGCCCTGATTCAGACAAACCCGGTTATCGGAGCTTTTGACAACAACCTGGAAGCGATCTGTACTCGCCTGGAACAGGCCCGTGCAGCTGGCTGTCGGCTTGCCGTCTTTCCTGAGCTTTCCCTGTGCGGTTATCCGCCCCGGGATCTTCTTGAGCGGGCTTCTTTTCTTGATGCCCATGATGCCGCCTTGCAGGAGTTGGTCGGGCAGGTGCAGGGAATAGCCTGTGTGGTCGGGGTCCTTGAGCGGCGGCAGGGTTCGGGCCGGGCGCTCTATAATTCCGCTTTTTTTATCGACAGCGGCAGGGTTTGTTTTCGGGTCCGCAAGCAGCTGCTGCCGACCTATGATGTCTTTGATGAGAGCCGCTACTTTGAACCGGGCGACCCTTCGCTGCCCTTTTCTTTTGACGGGGTGAAGATAGCCCTGTCGGTCTGTGAGGATATCTGGCCGGATAAAACAAAATATCCACTTGATCCGGTAGCCGAGCTCATGGCGGGGGAAACCGTTCCGGATCTTCTGATCAATATTTCCGCTTCACCCTACTATAACGGCAAGATTGGGGAACGCTCCACTCTCTTTTCCTCTCTGTGCAGAAAACACAAGCTCCCGCTGCTCTATGTCAACCAGGTCGGTGGTCAGGATGAACTGATCTTTGACGGTCATTCCATGGTTTTTGATCCTGCCGGTGTTGTGCGGGCCGCAGGCCGTGGCTTTTCCGAGGACATGATCACTGTCGACACTGAAACCCTGCAGACGGACAGTCGGCGGCAAGTCCCTGTTGATTCGGTCGGGATGGTCCTGGACGGGCTGACACTCGGGGTCCGGGATTATATGCGGAAGATCGGATTCAGCCGCGCCGTGCTTGGCCTGTCCGGCGGTATTGACTCTGCCGTGACCGCAGCTGTTGCCTGCCGGGCACTCGGTCCGAAAAACGTACTCTGCATTGCTCTGCCCTCGCCCTATACTGCACAGATGTCCATTGATGATGCCCGGGCGCTGGCGGAAAATATGGGCTGTGGATTTGAACTGCTGCCGATCGGGGAGGCGATGCAGGTGTACGAAAAAACGCTGACTCCGCTCTTTGCAGGCCTGCCCGAAGATGTAACTGAACAAAATCTGCAGGCCCGGATCAGGGGGACCCTGCTCATGGCCCTGTCCAACAAACTCGGCCACCTGCTCCTGTCCACCGGCAACAAGTCGGAGATGGCGGTTGGCTATTGCACTCTGTACGGCGACATGAACGGCGGTCTTGCTGTTTTGGCCGATGTGCCCAAGGCCATGGTCTATGAACTTGCCCGCTGGATCAATACAGACCGGAAGGTTATCCCTGAGCGGATTATCACCCGGCCGCCCACGGCTGAGCTCAAAGCCGATCAGCTGGATCAGGATGATCTGCCCCCCTATAAGATTCTTGATCCGATCCTGAGCGGCTACCTTGAGGAGTTTCTCGGAGTGGATGAACTTGTTGAACGTGGTTTTGAGCGAAAAACCGTCCAGGATATCATCCGCAGAATCAAGATCAACGAGTACAAGCGCAGACAGTCGCCCATGGGTTTGAAAGTGACTTCAAAGGCCTTTGGTCATGGCCGCCGCTACCCGGTCGCCCAGGGATTTGTGGAGTGAACATCAGCTCTAAGGTGTTAGCAGTTAGGTTTTAGCCGTTAGTCGGTAAACAGGATGAGGAATTTTAAAGATCTGCAGGTTTGGCAAAAATCTCACATGATGACGATGAAAGTTTATCGTCTTACGAGAAATTTTCCCTCAGATGAGCGTTTTGGACTTGTTTCCCAGATTCGACGTTCGGCGGCCTCCGTACCTGCTAATATTGCGGAGGGGTGTGGAAGGAGGGGGGATCGTGAATTTTCTCGTTTTTTGAGTATTGCCGCCGGCTCTGCCAGCGAAACGGAGTATCATCTCCTTCTTGCGTATGACTTAAGGCTTCTCAAGGAAAATGACTATTTGAAGTTAGATCAGCAAATCAACGAAATTAAGAGAATGTTGAACAGTTTTATACAAAAGTTATCCTCCAACACCTAATACCTAACACCTAATACCTAACACCTAACAGCTAACAGCTTCTTCATGAAACCACCCTCAAAACTCATTTCCGCCCTCATCATCACACCCTTTCTGTTCCTGCTGATCGTGTATCTGGTGTACCGGGAGACGACAACAAAACGCCCGGAACAGTTGGCTGTAACAACAGCGGGCTATGTGGAAATGTGTCTGAGCTGCCATACCACGGAAAAGCTGGACCGGGCCCATGACGCCCAGGTGGTCGGTTGTTCTCCCTGTCATCTCGGTGACGCCATGGCCATTGACAAGGACAAGGCGCATAAAAATATGGTGCTCAACCCGGGTGACCTGCGGGTGGTGGACAAAACCTGCGGGGTCGAAGGCTGTCATCCGGCCGACGTCCACAAGGTGAAAAACTCCCTGATGGCCACCAATCGCGGGATCCTGTCGACCCTGCTCTATTACTGGGGCGAACGGGAAACCCAGGACAGCAATATCACCGTGGAGCAGCTGCTGGCAAGCGGCGAAACCTCGCTGGCTCTTGATTATTACCGGAAACTCTGCGCCACCTGTCATCTCTGGAAACAGAAGAACGACCTGCCCGACGCGCCGGCTTTTTTTAATGAAAAGGGAGGCGGCTGTTCGGCCTGTCATTATATTCTGCCGCAAGGTGAAAAACGGCTGACCGTGACCTCGTTTGAGAACTCGGAAGCCACGGTTAAAGATGGGGAGAAGAAAAAGAAACCCCATCCGCTGATCATTAAGAAAATTCCCGATGAGAATTGTATCCGCTGTCATAACAGATCCGGAAGAATCGGCATTTCCTATGGTGGCATTTATGAATCCGAGGGATACGGAACCCCGTATGAAAAAGGAGGACTGTCTTCCAAGCGACTGCCCGGTGACCGATTTTATCTGGAAATTGCCGAGGATATTCACCATAAAAAGGGGATGTCCTGTATCGACTGCCATACCCGGGACGAGATCATGGGTGACGGCACCAGTTATGCCCATTACGAAGACCAGCTGGAGATCAGCTGCGAGATCTGTCATTCGGAAAAACCCGGTTTGACCAGAAAGGGGAAAAAGCTGACCAATCTGGCTCAGGAGCAGGGTAAGTTCACCCTGATCGGCCGCAATAATGAAAAGGTCTATCCCTTGAATCCGCCTAAAAAAGAAAGTTGCGGCTATCCGGGCCATAAGCGACTCACCTGTGAGTCCTGCCATTCCACCTGGGTTCCCCAATGCTACGGCTGCCACGCCAAGCGGGATGCAAGAGAAACTCATCTCGACAAGTTGACCCTGGAGGAAACTCAAGGCTGGTGGGAAGAGGGACGATCGTACATTCGTTACGAAAAACCCATGCTCGGCGTTTGGGGCGAGAAGGTTGTGATCGTGACCCCCGGCTGCCAGGACGTGGTCACCCTGGTGGATAAGGATGGAAATATCGAGGGCGGGTTTAACCGCTTTACCATGGCCGCCATCAACCCCCATACCACCCAGGCCAAGGGCCGGGAGTGCGCGGATTGTCATAGTTCACCCAAAACCCTGGGCCTGGGGGAGGGGACTGTAACCAAGAAAGACGGTAAATGGACCTTTACGCCGATAGACCAGGGCGTCGAAACCCTGGAGGGGCGAACCGTCGGTTTTGATAACTTTGTCGACATTGATGGTAACCAGCTGCAGCATGGTTCCCGGGCGAACCTGCGTCCCTTTAACGGGGAAGAACTTCGGCGGATCCTGCGGGTCGGACTCTGCCTGCAGTGTCATACATCATATGACGATCCCGTCTACCTGAACTATGATCCCAAACGGCCCTGTCCGGTGTATAAAGAACCGTGAATTTGGCCAGCTGGTGATTGTGATTTTCAGATACTCCAGGGCCTGCCGGTGAAAATTTGTTTACAGAAAGGAGCGGAAGCTGTATCTGTTGATCGGCGAAAATAGAGAGTGTCCAACATCATTGTCGGTGTCGTAAAAAAATACCACCGACGGCGGAGAAGCCTGGTTTGTTGATTCTCCGTGCAGTGCAACAGATATAATTGGTTTTTTATCAGGCCAACATCATTGACGGAGAGTACAATGTGGAAAAATATTCAACCGGCACCACCGGACTCGATCCTGGGGTTGACGGAACAGTTTAAAAAGGATCAGAATCCCGCTAAGGTAAACCTCGGGGTCGGGGTCTATAAAGACAATGACGGCAACACCCCCATCCTCGGGGCCGTGAAAAAGGCGGAGCAGGCCCTTCTGGCCTCTCAGACCACCAAAAGCTACCTGCCCATATCCGGTGATCCTGCCTACGCCAAGGCGGTGCGGAAGCTTATCTTTGGTGAGAATAGTGATGTCTTGTCGTCGTCAAGGGCGGTCACCGTTCATGCTCCCGGTGGAACAGGGGCCCTGAAGGTCGGCGCCGATCTGTTGAAGCGGTTCAAACCGCAGGCCAGGGTCTGGGTCAGCTCGCCCACCTGGGCAAACCATAACGGTATCTTTGGTGATGCCGGTTTTGAGATCGACAGCTACATCTATTATAATCCGGAAAGCAAAGGGCTTGATTTTGATCTGATGCTGGCGGACTTGAACAAGGTTCCGGCCGGTGACATTGTGGTTCTACACACCTGCTGTCATAATCCATCCGGTGTTGACCTGAATGAAAAGCAGTGGGATGAAGTCGTCCGGGTCGCCAAACAGCAGGGCTGGATTCCCTTTCTCGATTTTGCCTACCAGGGATTTGGTACCGGGGTTGAAGAGGATCGTTATGCGGTCGAGCGTTTCGGCGCATCCGGGATCGATTTCCTGGTGGCCAGTTCCTTTTCCAAGAATTTCGGACTCTACAATGAGCGGACCGGTGCTCTGACTGTCGTCTGTCCATGTGCCGAAGAGGCTGCAGTGGCCATGAGCCATCTGAAAACCGTGATCCGGACAAACTATTCCAACCCGCCTGCACACGGTGGACAGGTCGCAACCATTATTCTCGAGGATCCTGAGCTGTACGGGCAGTGGCTGACTGAACTGGCTTCCATGCGTGATCGTATCAAGGATATGCGGAGTGCTCTGGTCAAGGGGCTTGCCGATTGCGGGGTTCCTGGAGATTTTTCTTTTATCGAGCGTCAGCGGGGTATGTTCTCTTTCAGTGGGCTCTCGGATGAGGTGGTTCAGTGGCTCCGGACCGAGAAGGGGGTCTACATGGTCGGCGGCGGGCGCATCAATCTGGCAGGCCTGACCACGGATAATATTGACTATGTCTGCAAATCCATTGCCGAGGCAATGAAGGCTGTCGGCTGAT
>CAZPXI010000150.1:0-6358 GCA_964590715.1 uncultured Desulfobulbus sp. | reverse complement strand
TCTATGTAAGGAGGCCTGATCGGACGAAGATGGGGTGCTGGTGAACTTTTACTGAAAAACAACGATCCCTTTGCCGCAGCGTGGCCGAAGAACAGGCCACACTGGAATATATTGTATACTTTTTATATTAAATTAACACGATACCATCGTTGTGACAATGATAATTTACAGGAAACAAGGGGAGCACAGCATCAACACATCGTATAACCGGTCGTGACACCTGCACGAGGATAAGGCCGCCGGACACCCCATGCGGCCATTTCCCGGTCGTATAGTAGCGCTGCCGGCTTCACTGCTAGACCTGGAAACGACGCATCCGGATATTCATCAGAATGCCGACGGCGAGCAAGGTGGTGATCAGCGAGGATCCACCATAACTGAACAGCGGCAGGGGAATACCAACCACCGGCAGAAAGCCCATTATCATAAACAGATTAATCACCGCCTGCCAGAAAATGAGCATCACCAGGCCAAAGGCCAGAAGAACACCGAATTTATCACGGGCCGTCATTGCAATATTGATTCCCCAGAGCAGCAGGAAAAAATAGCAGCTCAGAAAAATAAAGGCCCCGGCAAAACCCCACTCTTCAGCCCAGACGGAAAAGGCAAAATCGGTATGACGCTCGGGCAGAAAATGAAGATGGCCCTGGGTTCCCTCCATAAAACCCTTGCCGAAGCTTCCTCCCGACCCGACGGCTATTTTCGACTGCATGATCTGATAGCCGTGGTTCATGGGATCATCCTCTGGATTGAGAAAGGTTTCAATCCGGTGGCGCTGATAATCCTTGAGCAGGAAGGTCCAGCCGACTCCGGCACAGGCTGCGCCCAGGCCGCCGAGAATGGCAATGGTTGACCAGCGCAGCTGGACAAAAACGGTCATAGAGACAAACAGAATCCCGAGCATCAAGGCCGTGCCCAGATCCGGCTGGATCAGGATCAGGACAAAGGGGACCGCGGTCAAAATGCCCGGCATCACAAGATCACGCAATCGATATCCGCCTCGCACCTCTTTCCTGGAATAACAGGAGGCCAGGACAAAGACCAGAACCAACTTGGCAGGCTCCGAGGGTTGCAGACGAAAAAATCCCAAATTTATCCAGCGCTGGGTTCCGGCAACGGTGTGGACAAAAAAATTGGTGTAGAGCAAAAGAAGGATGACCCCGGCATATAAAACATAGCCCAGGGTCTCCATTTCTTTGTAATCAATAGCCGCCAGCATGAAAATAGCCAGCAGGCCTGCACAGAAAAAGTACATCTGCTTGAAGAATACAGGTGAAGCCGAATCACCACCAGTCCAGGTTGAACTGTACAGATTTGCCAGCGCCATCCCGGAGACCAGAAGCAGCATCAACAGCATTACCCAGTCAAAATGATGCACAAGACGTCGATCAAAACGCAACATTCTCTCTCACCCCGTTCTCATTCAGGAATTTTCTGTCCACCGGCCTTGTCGCTCACCAAAGGGACAGCTCCTTCCAGGATCTGTACTGAAATCTCCTCACCGCCGGTCATCCGTTCCCGGAAATAGGTTTCCAGAACCGCTCGGGCCACAGGCGCGGCACTGGATCCCCCATGGAAGCCGTGCTCAACCAGTACGGTTACCGCAATTTCCGGATTCTCCGCCGGCGCAAAACAGGTAAACCAGGCATGATCCCGGTACTTATAAGGAATATCTTTTTCCTTTAGATGTTTGTACTGCTTGAGACGAACGACCTGAGCTGTTCCGGTCTTGCCGGCAACGGTAATCCCCAGATCCTTGAGCCGGGCCCGTCGCCCGGTTCCGTGCCGACCGTTGACCGCTTCAATAAGGCCCTTGCGAACCAGCTGCAGATTGCGCCCCTGGCCCGTGAGCCTGTCCACCACCTCAGGTTCGAACTGTCTAACGATATGACCGTCCGGATCGCGGACGTTTTCCACCAGACCGGGTTTATACAGGGTTCCGCCGTTGGCCACGGTCGCCGTCATAAAGGCCAGTTGAATCGGTGTTACCAGGTTAAAACTCTGACCAATAGCCACCGACAGGGTCTCGCCCTCCTGCCAGGCCTTGCCGTATCGCTTCTTTTTCCAGGCAGCGGTAGGAATAAGTCCGGGCTTCTCATGTTCCATCTCCACCCCGGTTTTCCGACCCAGCCCGAAAAGATGGGCATATTTGGCAATCCGGTCAACACCCAGCCGCTGGCCGACCTGATAAAAATACACATCACAGGACTCGGACAATGCCCGATTCAAATCAACGGCCCCATGACCACTGCGCTTCCAACAGCGGTAGGTGCGGTTGCCGAAGCGATAGTAGCCCGGACAGTAAATAACCGAATCCGCGGTGATAACCCCTTCGCCAAGCCCGGCCACCGCGGTTACGAGTTTATAGGTCGAGGCTGGGGGATACTGGCCCTGGACAATCTTGTTGACAAGCGGGTGCAGCGGATTATCCAACATCTCCTGCCAGTTCTTATGGGAAATCCCGCCGATAAATTTATCAAGTTCAAGCACCGGCGCACTGGCCAGAGCCAGCAGGCGACCGCTGTTCACATCTACAGCAACCACGGCCCCGGACTTATCTCCGGCCGCCATGGCCTCTTCGGCCGTCCGCTGCAGATCCATATCAATGGTCAGCTGCAGATCGTTACCCGGCAACGGGTCCATACCCTTCAGATTCCGCTGTTCAAAACCCAGGGCATTTACTTCCATGTAATGACGTCCTTTTTCTCCCCGCAGGGCCTTTTCTTCCAGACGCTCAAGTCCCATCTTCCCTACCAGATCACCGCCCCGGTACACCCCTTCAGGCGACCTTTTCAGCTCTTTCTTGTTGATTTCACCGAGATAGCCGATCAGATGTGAAGCCAGATTTCCATAATGGTAGACCCGGAGGGGAACAACTTCAATTTTAATACCGGGAAGATCCATTCGATTATTTTCAATATAAGCGACTTTTTCCCAGTCAATATCCTCTGCCAGTCGAACCGGGATATGGCCTGGAGTGCCGGCCATTTTGCGGATACTGGCCAGCAGATCCGACACATCGACGTCCAGGATCCGGGCCATTCTCTTGAGCAGGGCATCATCAAGGCTATTATCTTCGCGAACCCAGACCACATTAAAAGAGGGTCGATTTGTGACGACCTCGCGTCCTTTGCGGTCGAGGATATTGCCCCGGGGTGCGGCAATTTCGAGATAACGAACCCGGTTACTGTCCGCCAGGCGGCTGTATTTAGCCCCCTGCTGAATCTGCAGAAACCAGAGACGGCTGACCAGGATGGCAAAAAAGAACATTATAACAAAAGCGGCGTAGAGGGACCGCTTGCGAAAAAAATCCAGCTCACCCTCATCCCGGTGAATCAGGCGGGTTACACCGACATCCTTTTTTCGCCCGGTATCAAGCAGCGGTTCAGGTCGCCTCCTGTTGGTCTTTCTTTTTCTTCTCAGGGTAACCATGGATCACGCCCTGTATCGGTTACCGGAACGAAGCCGCATTTTATGCAGAGGAGAAACTCGTCTCTCGATCCGGCGGTTGAAAAACTCAAAAAACCGGAACAAAGGGAAGGCGCAGAGGATGACAAGCCCGGCCCGCATAAGCATCACCGGCCAGGACCATGGGACAAGAAGAGACTCGGAGGCAAAGCTCATAAACACGTACACCAGCCAGCTCACCAGCAGATAACTGACCCCGATCATCGGCACCTGGTAGAGTGACTCTCGAACGGGCAGATGCGAGGCCATGAATTTGAGCAGCAGGAATCCCAGAATAAAAAGCGCCGGGTACATGCCGAGCAATACTCCGGACAGAACATCAAAAATCAGGCCCAGGGGAAAGAGAATAATCAGACTGCGAAGCAGATCATGCCGATAGGCAAGATAGGCCACCAGCACAAAATAGAAATCAGGGGAGGCCTTCCAGAGCGGATTGACCATAAACAGGGTGGTCTGCAATCCGATCAGCAGAACCCCGAGAGCAAAAAAACCGATAACAAACATAATGATCACTCAGAAAGATGCACAATCTCCATACAAGGGAAACAACCACACAACCTTATAGCCTTGCAATACCCGGGCCGTCGACTTCGTTTCCTGGTGGTTTATCCGAAAATAGCTCTGTAGGTCTGCTTGAGCTACGCGAAAGCAGACAATAAACTGATGGCTGCCTGAACCGGTTAGGCGGTACCGGGGGTAGCTGTCCGCTTTCGTTTCACTCAAGCAGACCTACAAAACTAAAAAATTTGGTCCAGCCATGCTGATTTATCTGAAAATAGCCTCGAAGATGGAACTTTTTAGGCTATTTTCATAACAGCGAAGCGGTGTCATGGTTGTGGCTGTGACCTGAAAAACCCGGAGTCTGCACTTCGCTCCGCTTACCTGATCCAGCCATGCTGGTTACATAGCTCAAGCTGCTCCGGCCACCTGTGATGTGGAGGCCCAACAGCAGGGTCTGTTGTAATTCTCTACGGCTCAACAGGAAGGACACCGCCCTCTTCTTCCGAAATAATCAGTTCCTGTTCAATAACCAGCAGGTCTTCAAGGGTGAGAAAATCAACAGCCGGTTTAACCTCGACCTCCAAAAACATTCCCCTGCGCTTTCGGATTACTTTAGAGACCACCCCGATGGGCAATCCGGTCGGAAAAATACCGCCGTAGCCGGCGGTGACCACCTGGTCACCCTCTTCGACTTCAACGGTTTTCAAGATATAGTCCAACTGATAGACAAGTGAACCCGTGCCTTTGAGGATGCCGCGTACCCGGGATTTCTGCAAGACCACATCCATGGCACTCGACGGGGCTATGGCAAGCAGCACCTTGGCGTAATTCGGCGAGACGGAAAAAATCTGCCCGACAACACCATCGCCGTTGACCACGGCCATCCCCTTGGAAACGCCATCCCTGGATCCCCGATCAATAACAACGCTCCGGAACCATACCGAAGGATCCTTGCCGATAATCCGGGCAGCCACCATGGGCAGACCAGTTACGTTTTTAAAATTCAGGAGCTTACGCAGACGGGTATTGGTGGCAAGGGCCTCGCGATTTTTATAGCTCAAGGTCCGGCATTCCTGCAATTCAGCCCAAAGCCGTTCATTTTCCCGGCGCACGGACAACAGGTCTACATAGTCTTGTTTCAGGGAACGAAGAGAATCCGTACCGCGGGAGAGGATGTTCTGGATCGGACCGACGGCTTCAAACAGCAATTCGTGCAGAGGGCCGAACTTCTGGCTTCCCAGGGTGGAAACCAGAAAAATCAGCGTCATAGTCAAGAGAAATCCGATAAGCAGGACAAGGCGAAAGGCCCGAAACCGTCCCTTTGGTTTTCTACTTCCCTTTTTCCTCATCAGGCTGGGAGATATTCAGAGGTAATGGCTGGAGTTGATTGACGGAGTACGGCTGACCGTACCGCAGGTGCAGGCTTAATCAATAGCGATTTCCCGCAGAATTTCCAAATTATCCAGGGCCTGACCGGAGCCGAGTACAACGGAAGAAAGCGGATCATCAGCAACAATGATCGGCATGCCGGTTTCATCCCTGAGCAGCACATCCAGATTTTTCAAAAGGCCGCCGCCGCCGGTGAGGACAATGCCCTGATCAACGATATCGGCCGAGAGTTCCGGCGGGGTCACTTCCAGGGCGACCCGGACAGCATCAACAATAACATCAACCTGCTCGGCAATTGCCGACTGAATTTCTTTTGAGGTAACAGTCAGCGTTTTCGGGACACCGGAAACAAGATCACGCCCCTTGATATCCATGGTCTCATAGGGTTCTTCCGGCTTGACGTTGCCGATGGTCGTCTTGATCAGCTCAGCCGTTCGTTCACCGATGGCCAGATTGTGCTTTCGTTTGATATACTGCAAAATGGATTCATCCATTTTATCCCCGGCCACCCGGACCGATTTAGCGTAAACGATACCGGCCAGTGAAATAACAGCGACTTCGGTAGTGCCGCCGCCGATATCAATGATCATATTTGCGGTCGGTTCGGTAATCGGGAGATCCGCACCAATGGCCGCCGCCATGGGCTCCTCTATCAAATAGACTTCACGGGCACCGGCGGATTCCGCCGATTCACGGACGGCTCGCTTTTCCACCTGGGTGATACCGGAGGGCACGGAGATAATAATACGCGGGTGGACCAGGGTCCGCCGATTATGCACCTTGTTGATAAAATAGCGAAGCATGGCCTCGGTGACCTCGAAATCGGCAATCACCCCATCTTTCATCGGGCGGATGGCAACGATATTACCGGGTGTCTTCCCCAGCATTTCCTTGGCCTCTCGCCCGACCGCCAACACCTTGCTTCCTCGCATATCCTGACGAACCGCAACAACTGAGGGCTCCCGCAGGACAATGCCTTTGCCCTTTACGTAGAGCACGG
>CAZPXI010000149.1:0-6361 GCA_964590715.1 uncultured Desulfobulbus sp. | reverse complement strand
GATCTGCAAACATGGGATCAAACTGCAGTTTGAAGCGGGCAAACATCCGGGGATATGTTTCCAGCAGGCGAAAGCGGTCCCGGACGCGCTGCTGTATATCCTGTGGCTTTTCAGTATTTTTTTTTCGGTTGTGGTCTGAAAAGTAGTAGTTGAGTAAGGGCGGCAGCAGGAGAAAGGTACCGAGCAGGGAATAGCCGATTCCGAGAAACGAGGTAACCCCGATACTGCGCAGCAGGGAGTGGTCGGCAAAGCAGAGCACGCCAAACCCAATCAGAGTGGAAGAACCGGCCAGAAAAACGCTGCTGCGCACCAGAGTATAGGAGGGGTGGGCAATATCCCGGTATCGCTGATGAGCTCTTACACAAAATATGGAATAGTCGATTCCCATGCCCAGTATGATAATAGAGAGCATGAGGGCGGGAATGTCCAGTGGATGACCGATCAGTCTCAGGGTACCCAGGGTGCAGATATAGGCAAAAATAACAGGGGTCAGGGTCAGCAGCGTGAGCGGCAGGTTGAGATAAAAGAAAAAAAGCAGCAGGGCCAGTCCGCCGCCGATGATCAGCAGCATGTTGGTAAAGGTTGAAAACAGTATATCGGCCAGCCGTTTCGAGAAATAGGCGCCGTCAAAAATCTTGCCGTCCTCACTGTAGCGATTAAAAAAAGCGTCGGCCTGATAGTTGGTTCCGGGAACCAGGGTCGTAAACTGGACCAGCTCCGGTTTTTCTGAATCCTTGGAAATACCCAGCAGCCTGAAGTATTTGTCGTCAATCGGAGTGGGCCGGGCCTTGTAGGCCGGGTCAAGCAGGGAGAAAAAATCAGTAAAGGCATCCGCTGTAAAACCAAGCTCCGTTCCGGCCGTGAGAAGTGCCTTCCGCACTTCCTCTCTCCTCTGCTCCGTCCAGAATGCATGCCAGGCGGCCAGATTTTTTTGACCTTCCTCCGGCCCTGGGAAGAGCATTGAGGAGACAAACCCGGACTGGAGGACATTTTTTTGAATATCCTGTTCAACTTTGGCCAGGATCCGGTCATTTTTTTGTTGAAGCGTGGTCATGGAGTTGCCGGAACTCATCAAAAAAATTCGGTTACCGATATTTCCCCAGACTTTTGTGAACAGCTCATCCGCCTTTGTGGTCTTCTCGCTCACCGTGTTCATGCTGCTCAGACTCACATGAAAGACAGGGGTTGCGAAAAAAAGGAGGACGGCCGCGAGCAGGGCAGCAGCAACGGCACCGGGCTTACCGGTGTTATACAGTCCATTGACCAGGCCGCGAAGCGGCAGAACCCGGGTGCTGCCCGGCGGCATGGTCGGAAAAATCCGCGGAAAAACAGAGTGGACAAAGAGAAAGGAAAAAAAGATACCCAGGGCGGCGAACTGGCCCAGCTCGGTGAAGATGGGAAATCCGCTGAAACCGAGAATAAGAAAGGCGCCGATGGTGGTAATCACGGCCATAATGCCGATGGCACGAACTTCAATTGAGGCATCCTTTCCCTTTGTCTCAAAGGGCCGGTCAAGAAACAACAGGTAGGCAATGCCGTGATCCACGGTGATGGATATAATGGCCCCGCCGAATCCGAGCACCATGATTGAAATGGAGGAGTGGAACAGGGAATAAACAAAAAGTGCGGCGGATGTCCCGGCCAGGGCGGGCACCAGAGATAAAAGACCGATCAGGGGCCGGGGAAAGGAGATGAGCAGGAGCAGGCCGATACCAACGGTTGCCAGCACCAGGGCCAGTTGCACGTCATGGCGGATGATCTGTTCATTATCCAGTGCGGCCCGATAGGCCCCCACCGGTGTCAGGGTTACCTGCAGTCCGCGGGCCCTGTATTGTTGAGCGAGTTGCTCTCCGGTTGCCGTAATCAGTTGTGCAATCTTTCGGGCGGCAGCGGTATCCGTGCCGCTTTTCAGCGGCCGGGCCGTAACCAGGAGATGGCGTCCGTCTGCGGAGAGCAGGTTCCCCTTGTAGAATCTCGAATTCAGCGTCGGGGCCAGCGGGGCCATCTTTGCAAGAACCAGATCTTTGAAGCCCAGGGGATCCAGTCCGATGAACTGTGCCTGCCCGATTCCTTCCATGCCGCCTAACTGCGCGTACATGTCCCGGAGTCGTTGCTGAATTGCCTTATTGCCAAGACGTGGGGCAACAGCTTCCAGATCATGTTGAGAAAGCAGCAGGGGAAGGTGTTGTGCCGCATACAAGGCAAGCTCCGGAATCAGATCGCCGATGGCATCAATGCCGACCTGGGAGAACAGGCCGCTTTGTTCCATCTTCTGCTCAAGAAAAGCGCCGCACTCCACCAGGGTGTCCGGATCATCGGCATCTATCATGATATCGACTGCAACCTGATCGTGAATAGGGTGATGGGCAAAGATATCAAGGCCGTCTTTGATGACTTTGTCACCCGACGGCAGGGAGCGGACCACGTCGGTGTCGATGTCAAGTCGGAGCAGTCCCAGGGCCGTGCACACGCAGACCAGCAATGCAACTATGGAGAGGAGGCGATAGTTCATCATTGTTTCATACTACCATAAACTCAAAACCAGGCCGGCAAGGCCAAGGAGGAGGATCAGGTTGATGCAGAGCAGGACCTTTTTGTGGTTCTGGTAGAACTCATTTGCTTTCTGGATAAACGGCAGGCCTCCGAAAACACGTCGCAGCCGATCAATGGCCACTGTTTGATTATCGGTCCCACAGCGGCCCTGAAAGGCGCACATGGGATAGAGCGCATAGAAATTTTTGTTACAACAACGACGCAGCAGCTCATCAAAGGGAAGACCTGCCCATTTTTCCCTGACAATGCGCTCTGCAAAAGAGCGGTTTAGGGCGTATGCGTGAGCGAGACAACGATATTGTATCCGGACCAGGGATCTGTTTTTTGTTTTTGTACTGCCCTTAGTGATACAGCCCAGGAACAGTGCATCCCAGTTGGTTGAGCGCTTAAGTGCGGCACAGGCCTCACGCAGCGAACGGGCAGCAACGTTCTGAAAAAAAACATCATCTTCAAAGATGAGGATATGCTCGGCACTTTCCTGCAAACCTCTGTGCAGGCAATGCATGTGGGACTTGAAAATACCCTTTTCCCGGTCCTGAGGATGTTTGCCGACGATAACAAATTCAACCCGTTCCAGCAGGCCGACCTCGGCAAACTGGGCCTTTGCCTGTTCCCGTCGATCACTGCGTTCGTCAATGGAAATGCAGTAGACGCGGTCAAAAAAGGACCAGGCATCCGGCTGTGGTAAAGCAGGTTTGTTCACGCTGTTGTTTGGTTATGTGTTGATTGGAGGCCCTGATAGGGGTACCATATCAACATGGAGTCTATTGTCCACAACAAATGGTTCGCCCGGGGCCAATAAAAAAACACATGATCAGGCAGAGCATTCTAAAAATTGCTGAAACCGATTTTGTCCGTTCCGCCATTGACGAACAGGCTGACCTTTCCGCGTTTAGAGGGAAACCGACCCGTCTGGTCCTGGCCGGTATTTTTTGTATTACGTTCAGCTTTATTCTCGGTTGGCCGGCTGTCGGAGCCCTTGGTGTCCTGTCGGTCAAACTGCATAATCCATGGGTTGCAGGTGTCGGGGGGCCTCTTGTCTACGGGTTGTCGCATCTGGTCTTTCTGCTTGGGATGTATCTTTCCGGGGCCGTCTATTCCATGATTTTTTTGCGCTGGCTGACCAGGGTTTCCATGGAGAAACTGCTCGCTTGGATTAAGGCGCAGCCTTGATCCAGGGCGGTGGTTTTATCCGGCCGCCAGTCACATCCATCATCCGTACTCCGTTGACCGTTTCATACATTTTTCCGCTTTTGTCAAATATATCAAGATCAAAAATCAGCTCATCATCTGTCCGGGAAACCGGCACGACTCTGGTGAGATACTCTCCCCCCGGCCGGGGGGGATGGCTGATAACCCGTCGTTGAAACCCCACCGGAAAGGGAACGAAATCAACAAATTGTTGACCATGAACACAGGCGGCGTGCAGGGCTCCATCCAGTGGAAAAGGAGAGCCGAGTTGCTCCATGATGCCGGTTTCAGGCAGGGCAGGGGCCTTCAACCTGCCGGATGCACCTTGGGCAGAGAGGAAAAGGGTCTCCTGCAGGGTGTGATAGGCCGGGCCAAAGGGCACCAATTCCCGATAAATTCTGTTCGCGTCGACCTCTGTCACCGGTCCTTCCAGGGGGGCGGGATGTATCACCGTCTCGGGGTTCTTTTTTTGCGGGGCAGGGAAACGAACCTGACCATGTTCGATGATCCTGGCCATGGTCTTGAATTGAACCCGGCTGAGGAGCCTGGCCTGTATCGAACCATTTTTTGTTTTACTGCTCTCAATCAGGGCCTCAAACGATGTGCAGTTCGGGGGGATTTCAAGGAAGCGGGTAAAGCGGGCCTCTTCCATAACCCTGATGTCGATTTCCGGATATTTTTCACGAACCTCGGCCGCCAGCAGGAGCAGGGTTTCCACCGCAGGCAGGATGATCTTGCCGTTAAAGCAGTGATCCCTGAACCAGGGGTGGACGGAAATTTTAATCGGAAGGCAGGCAGCGGTCATGAATGGGGAAATTCCTGCCAGAGCCGAATGGTCTTTTCATCGATCTCCACCGGAATACCTTTTGTATTCACCGCACAATGTCTTGTGAAACCGGTGCAGACAATCTCGCCGTTATCAGCCCTGGTGATCAGGTAGTCAAACTGCAGTTTGACCATTTCAATTTTGGCGGGCCGGGTATGGATGTACATCAGGTCATCGTAGAAAAGCGGGGTGTAATAGTTGAGCTCGGTCTTGATGATGGGGTAGATGAAGCCGCTTTCCTCGATTTTTTTGTATGGGTAAGCGGCCTCCCGCATCAGCGATGCCCGGCCGAACTCAAAATACTTTAGATAGTTGGCATGGTAGACCACCTGGGATCGATCGGTGTCCACATACAGGGTCCGGAGCTCGCAGCGATGCCAGGTCAGATCGCTTCTGGTGTCTCTGACAAAGGAGCGGTTCTCCAGAAATTCGGGAACAAAGGGTTTTGGTCGCATTTTTTTTCTTACACTCCACGAAAAACTATACAGCAGTTGGTGCCGCCGAAACCAAAGGAATTGGAGAGCACAAATTCATGGGCATGGGTGCGGGCCATATTGGGCACCACATCCAGGTCGCTGAAAGCGGGATCCGGGATATGATTGACCGTGGGCAGGACAATGCCCTGTTGCATGGCCTCAATGGCAAGGGCTGCCTCAATGGCTGCCGATGCCCCCAGGCTGTGGCCGACCTGGGACTTGTTGGCGGATACGGGAATTTTTTCCAGCTCGCTGCCGAAAATATTCCGCAAACATTCAACTTCAGTGGAGTCGCCCTTGGGAGTTGAGGTGCCGTGGGCATTGACCGCTCCGATGGCGGACGGGGGGATCTCGGCATCATCAATGGCATCACCCATTGCTCTGGTAACCGTTTTGGAATTGGGCCGGGTAAAATGATGAGCGTCCGAGTTCCAGCCGATGCCGGCTATTTCAGCTCGTTTTTTCAAGCCATGGGCCTGGATCATTTCTTCTGCAGCAAGAACCACAACACCTGCACCTTCCGCCAGCACAAAACCCCTGCGGTCAAGGCTGAACGGCCGCGAAGCCCGGCTCGGATCATCAGCGGCCCGATCCTTGGGACCGACCTTGATGGTGGCCAGCATATTGGCAAAACCCTGGATGATCTCCGGCACCAGGCAGGTTTCAACCCCTCCGGCAAGGACGAAATCACAGTCTCCGTCCCGGATCATCCTCGCCCCGATCGCTATGGCGTGATTACCCGAGGCACAGGCCCCCTGGGGGGAAAAAATCGGTCCGGTGAATCCGAGCAGCATCCCGGCCTTGCCGGCAGGCAGGTTGGCGCATACATTGGGCAGAAGATAGGGGCTGACTTTGAACGGTCCCCGGTTGACATAGTTATCCATGGCAATGCGAAAGCTGTCGGTGCCGTTTAAGGCCGAGCCGATAAGGCAGCCGGTTCGCGGTCCGGTGTCCCTGTTGATCTCCAGGCCCGCATGGGAAAGACTGTTCCGGCAGACCTCCATGGTGAGGAAGACATAGGCTGCATCCCAGAGTGAGGCTTCTTTTCTAGTGACATAAGGAAGACTGCCCGGATCCCAGTCGGGAATTTCACCGACCACATTGGAGCGGCTTGTGGTCTCGCATCGGGTGAGCCTGCGGAAACCGGCCAGACCCTTTTCAGCACCCTGCCAGGTTTTGGCAAAGGTGTTGCCGAGTGCGGTGGCGGTCTCGTAGCCGACCACAAAGACCTTTCTGTTTTTTGGTGCCTTCATAGAGTCTGCTCGGCGCAGAGCGCCATGGAATGTACCACCGCAGAGCGGTGGTACAAGTTAAC
>CAZPXI010000148.1:2424-6417 GCA_964590715.1 uncultured Desulfobulbus sp. | reverse complement strand
TCAAAATGGTACCACTCCAGGGGATGTTTGCGCAGGGCCTCTTCCAGCAGGTCCGCATACTGCTGGGCGGCCCGAGCGATTGCCTGTTCCCGGTCCCTGCGCGCAGTCGAAGGGATGATAATGGGGTCGGACAGGGTAAAGTGGTAGCTGTTGCTGCCGGTTCTGAAGATAAAAAAAACAAAAAGCGGCGCCCCGGAAACCAGGGCGAATATATAGGGCGCCTGCGGCAGCCAGGCCTCGCGGCCCAGAAACGAGACCCGCACCTTACGCTGGTCACTGCGCCAGACAATATCTCCGGTCATGGACACCAACCCGCCGGACTGGAGAAAACGAATCCCCTCGACCGCGGAAAAGGGTGAACCACCCTCCTGATCCGCCCCGATGATGGTAACTCCGGCCCGGCGCAGTTCCTGTTTCTGCAGCCGTTCTATCCCTTCCTTTTCCTTGACCCCCATGTACAGAAGCATGGGCAGGTTCTGCCTCTGCTGCTTTAACAGGTGGGCGGCCATTTCCCAGTTGCCGAGATGGGACATGAGCAGGATGCCGCCCTCTTTTCCGATCACGGCTTCCAGTTTTTCCCAGCCATTGGAGGTGGAGGACGGAGTGTTCCTGGCGGTCAGAAACCGGTCCAGATGAATGGTGGTGAAGTTCTGGTACTGTTTGAAGCTGCACCAGAGATGATAGAGCCGGCTCCGGTCCGGGAACAGGATCCCGTAGAAACGGCGACTTTCCGGAACCCGGCCGGAAAATACAAAAAAACCGGCGGCAATGATCCGGGAGACCACCACAAAGAGCCACGGGCCGCAGAGTTCGGCGCTCCGGGTGAGCAGACCATACCAGAATCCCTTCATGGTCGGAATATCCCAAAGATACGGGCAACAATCAACCGGGTAAAGGTCGTCGAGTTACGACCGAAATCCATCCAGGGCCGGAAATGGCTCACCCGCTCGCCCCTGGGCTGATAGACCACCGAAACCGGTACTTCAATGGTTGCAAGACCGCTTTGCCTGGCCCGAACCAGCACTTCGACCTCGAACTGATATCTCCGGGCCCGGACCCCGAGCTCCAGGACTTCGGGCAGGGGATAGAGTCTGAAGCCGGATTGCGAATCCCGCATGGTCGGGCCGCCGGAGACCCGGACCCAGAAGTTGGAAAAACCGCGCCCGAACCGGCTGGTCCAGGGCACATGTTGACTTTCTTTCGTCATCCCCTCCCGCCTGCCGACAACAATGCATCGCCTGCCGTCGGCAACGGCCCCGAGCAGTTTTTTTGCATCATCCGGCCGGTGCTGGCCGTCCCCGTCCAGGGTCACGGCCCAGTCACATTCTTTTTTACAGGCCGCGCCAAAACCGGTCAGCAGGGCCGCGCCCTTGCCCCGGTTCTCAGGGTGGTGGAGAACGATAATGCCCTCTATTGTTGCAAGAATATCCGCGGTTCCGTCGGAGGAACCGTCATTGACCACGAAAACCGGCAGATCAAGCTCCAGGGCCTGGTGGACAACCCCGGCGATCTGCTGCTCATGATTATAGACGGGTATGATGATTGCCGGTTGCATATCACAAAACAGGTAACTGCTCACTGGATTCGTAACTATGTGGTTTCATAACCTCATAACGTGTAAGTTGGCACTGGTGCCCTGGATTTGTGCAGGTAAGTGAGCCTGCGAGACTCCGGGCGTGGTTGTTCATTATAGCCCGCTATATGGGCAGCCACGACCGTGCAAAGACAGGGTGCCCGTGACGACTTACGAAAACAGGTGCACAGGCCACGGCCCAGGTGCCCGGCCCCATGTGCACGCCTGAGGTCAGGGACAGGGGCAGACAAAAAACCTCGGCCTTGGGCAGCATTTTTTTTATTTTCGGCCGGACCGTCTCCGCGACCCATTTTTTATTATCCGAATACTGGAGCAGGACAACTGACAGACCGGCTTTCCCGGACAGCTCGGCCAGTTTTTCCAGGGCAAAATCAAGCTGCCCTTGCCTGCTGTGGACGACCCCGATTTCCCTTACCCCGTCCTGTTCCGGGCTGATCACCGGTTTGATGTGCAACAGGTCACCGAAAAAGCCGCCCGTTTTTGAAACCCTGCCCCCGGCGACCAGGTACTTGAGCTCATCGATAAAGACAAATTCTCTGCAGTCGGCAATCAAAGTATGGGCAAAAGCTGCGATTTCCTGTGGGTTGACACCTTTTTCAGCGTAGCGGGCGGTGAGCAGGGCGATCAGGCCCAGCCGCCCGGAAGCGGCCCCGGTATCAAGCACCTGCAGCCGGTCATCCGGATCGTTTTTCTTCTTCCAGGCCATGACCGTACTGTAGTTGCCGGTAAAGGCGGAACCGACACAGAGATACAGCGTTTTTTCATACTGACTCCGGATGGCCTCATACTGAAGATGTCGCTGAAAGATGGAGGCCTGGGCCGTGGTCACCCGGGCCCCGGTCCGAATCAGGGCGTACAGCTCCTCCGGAGCACACAGGCTCTCCGGCCGGGAGACATTCTCGGCAACGATATAGGAATCCAGCAGGGTTATGCCATGTTCCCGGGCCTGTTCCCTGGTCAACGACCCGGCCGCATCGGTCATCAGGTGAACAGTCCGGCCCATGTCGGAGGCCGACAACTGCATGCTCTTGTGAATGTCAATGGGTTCATCGGACCAGCCGGTGACCGTACCCAGGGTTGTCAGCTGTCGGCGCAGCTGGTCGGGATCCGGGGTATGGACATGGACTTTCAGGGCTTCGGCATCCTCCACCACCACCACGCTCTCACCCAGGGCGGAGAGTTCTTCCCTGGTCGCAGCCGTTTCTCGTCCTGGCCGAAGAACCACATCCACGCAATACCCGGCCTGCTCGTCAACCAGATAGCTGCGGTTCAAACGCAGCATGCCTGGAAAAACGGCGGGAACATCAACAAAAAAACTCGAACTTCCGCTTAACTGCCGAAAAAATCCGTTAAAAAAAACAAACATGGCCAGGGCCCCGGCATCGACAACCCCGGCCGCTTGCAGCTCGGGCAGCAACTCCATCCCATCCAGAACCGTCTGCCGGAGTTCTTTTTCAATATCCCGGCACTCAAAAGGTTCTTTTTCAGCCGGTTCAAGCACGGTGGCCAGGGTTTCGAAAACCGAGAGCATGGTTCCGGGACGGGGATCTCCAACCGCCTGCCAGGCCCTGTCCCGGCCAAACACTGCTTTTGCCGCCAGATCCGCCGGATCTCCGGCCCGGACAAACTCCCTGAAAAATGCGGCCGCGATATTGCCGGAATTACCGGTCGCAGAACGGGCAAGCTGTTCGACAACCGTTGTCCGTCCGGCCTCAAGGGTACGCAGGGGGGCAAGGCTTATACGAAGGTTGGTGCCGGTATCGCCGTCAGCCACAGGAAAGACATTGATCCGGTCCAGCAGGTCGGACCAGACCACAAGACTCTCATAGCCAGTGGCAAAGGCCTGATCCAATCCATTTCTCATCACCCGTAACCCGTTGCCCTTGGTTGCGCCCGTCCGCACAGTTGAAAAATCATGCTGACAGGAGTCGTTCAATGGCCTGCCGGTTGTATTTCCCGTTCTCCAGCACCGGAATACGGTCAATAATCCTGAAAACCCTGGGCAGGGCATAGGGTTCCAGCCGGTCGGCCAGGGTTGTCCTGATCCGATCCGGATCAACAGCCCTGCCCTGGATAAGAGCCGCGATCAGGTGGCCCCGACCGCCGGATCCAGCCAGACCGAGAACCACGCAATCCTCGACCCCGTCCTGCGCCCGGATCAGGGACCGCACCTCTTCAAGGTCCACCCGTTTGCCCCCCACCTTGGTTACGGAGTCTGCCCTTCCTTTCAAGAGAAAACCTTCCCCGCCACAGGGATCCACCCGGTCGGCGGTGAGAAAATAACCGTCTTTATCAAGTCTCAGATCCGGGGAAATATAGGGCGAACGCACAGCCAGCCGATCATCAATTCGTTTCCAGTCGACCGTCGGGAAGGCGGTAAAGAAATCTTCGCCAAGAGA
>CAZPXI010000148.1:0-2324 GCA_964590715.1 uncultured Desulfobulbus sp. | reverse complement strand
ACCAGGGGCAGGACAATGGTGAAAAGAAATCCGTAAATATGGTAGGGCGGGACGGTGGCGATAATACAGTCCTGCTCGGTCACTGAAAAATGGCGGGCAAGAAACAGGGCTTCAGCAAAGATATTCTCCGCTGTTTTGGCCCAGATCTGCGGCGAGCCGGTGGAGCCGCCGGTAAAAATGCGCAGCAGCCCGGCCTGCAGATCCGGTCCGGCAGGTACGGAAGGCCTTGTTGTATCCGTAGAATCCGGTCGTACCACCTGTATACCGGGTGGAAAATCCCGATCGACATCACCAACGGCGGTGGTAAAACCGGTGACCTGCTGCATCCGGGCAAGGGCCCGGGCGGAAAACCCGTAGGGCAATAACAGCTCAGGGCCGCCGCCAAGGAAAGCCAGCAGGGCCGCTGCCATCACCGCCCTGTCTTCAGCCCCGAGACAGACAGCCGTAGTCCCCTCTCCAGAGCCGAGGGTATCACGGAACCGGGCCCCCATGGCATAGACCTCTGCAAAACTGCACCCGGAACGGACAAACTCGCGCTCCGGAAACTTCGGCCCATGCACCAGCACCTCCAGGGCGGTTTTCTCTCCAGCAGCAGCCAAACCACTCATGGCCGGACTGTCCTGCCAAAGGCCTGTCCGGCCAGGGCCCGGTCTCTTGGTTTAAAGGTCTCGTCTTCCATCTCTTTTCTGACCACCTGCTGGAAGAGCTTGACCATCTTTATCTTCTGCGGCTCATCTGCATAAAAACTGTTCCAGGCGTAATCGAGCAGTTCCTGCAGTTTTTCCGGGCTCATGTTTTTAGGCTGATACACCACCCGGTCGGCGGAATACTTGTTCCAGTCATAGGTGAGAATACGATTGTCCCGTTCAAGGTCGGCAAAGGCCCGGGTATGGGGAAAGGGGGTCAGCACGGTGAATTCGGCCAGATCAAGCTCTATCTCCAGCAGAAAGTCAATCAGGTGGCGGATGGAATCCTCGGTGTGGCTGTCCAGCCCCAGCAGAATAGTGCCCTCGACCCCGATACCGTGATCGTGATAGCGCTTGATCCGGTCCCGGATCAGATCCGAGGTGTCGAAAACCGCCTGATACACGTACCAGGCCCCGGCCCGGGCGGCCAGATCCAGGACCTCGGGCTTGTCCTCGATGGGGTGGGAGCACCATTTCTTTTTCAGGGGGATCATCTCCCGAAACAGGTCCATTTCCCACTGGGTATTCTGGGCCAGGGAGTTGTCGACAATAAAGAGCCGGTTGTTGTCGATCCCGGCCATCTCCTCGATGGCCCTGTCAATGGGACGCGGCCGGAAATCCCGACCGCCCAGGTAGGACACGGCGCAGGGATAACAGTTGAACCGGCAGCCCCGGGAGGCATGAACCAGATCAACCATCTGCACGCCTTTGTAGTTGTACAGCTTACGGTTGAGCAGATCGCGCCGGGCAGGTCCGACCAGGCCGATGTCGGGCCGATGGTCGATGAAGTTGTAGCAGGGCTGCAGGCAGTTGTTATGGAAATCCGCCAGTACCTGCTCCATCCGGCTCTCGGCCTCACCGAGAAAGACGGAATCCGCATGTTCCATGGTCTCCTCGGCATGGAGCATGGTGGCAATGCCGCCGAAGATGACCTTGACCCCCTTCTTCCGGTAGATATCGGCGATCTCCCAGCCCCGCTTGACCTGGACGGTGAGCATCATGGAGATACCGACAAAATCAACCGGATCGTCGAAATCAATCTCCTCCAGGTTCTCGTCGACAAAATCAATATCAACGGAATCGGGCAGGGCAGCGGCAAAGACCACCGGCCCGTGGGGCGGCAGGTGAAACTCGGTCTGGCGGGCCAGCTTGGCCCACCTGGGATATATCAGTTTAAATTTCATTGGAGTCAAGAGCTCTTAAGCACGTAGTCCGTTGATCAGTTTAGCGACAACCTTGTTACAATAGCATTTTTTTTCAAAAAAAACATGGCTCCATAACTCATAATTCAGGCCGCATCGCTGGACAATTGACCACATGACGTGAAAAAAAAGATACTTGCTGAAACAAGAAGAGCCGCATGGGCCCATGCCCCTTTTTTCTTTTTTGTTCCTGAATTGCAGCCGGAGGGGTGGGGCAATCGAAAAAACCCAATAGCAGACCTGACCCTGTGTAGACCCTGTGTCGATTAAAACCCTCCTTATAATTTCATTCATGCTGTATTTCTCCCTAAAAATTAATTAAATTATCAACAAAAGAAGGTTATTTGCTCAAGGAGGCGCGTGTATAACGATTAGGACAAGAAATAATCCGGCCAAGGATATTCTTGATCCCGTTATATTGAAACACCGCGTTCAA
>CAZPXI010000147.1:0-6475 GCA_964590715.1 uncultured Desulfobulbus sp. | reverse complement strand
ATCAGGAGTTATTCATGGCCAGTGTGGTAGTGGTCGGCACCCAGTGGGGTGACGAAGGCAAGGGGAAGATAGTTGACCTTTTGACCCGGTATGCAGACTGTATTGTTCGTTTCCAGGGCGGTAACAATGCCGGCCATACCCTGGTGGTCGACGGAAAAAAATTCGTTTTTCATATAATCCCTTCAGGCATTCTCTATGAAGATAAGAGATGTATGATTGGAAACGGCGTGATCATTGATCCCGGTGTTCTGCTCGGCGAGATGGTTGAGTTAAAGACCAAGGGACTGCCGGTCACGCCCGATCGTCTGATTATCAGTGAAAATGCCCACCTTATCATGCCGTACCACCAGATGCTTGATCAGGCCCGTGAGGCCGCCCTGTCCAAGGGAAACAAGATCGGCACCACCGGGCGCGGAATCGGCCCCTGTTACATGGACAAGGTCGGCCGGGTCGGCATCAAGGCCGGTGATCTCCTTGATCCCGATCTGTTTTTTGATAAGCTGCAGGTCAATATTGAAGAAAAGAATTTTTATCTGACCAAACAGTATGGGGCGGCAGCCGCTTCCTTTGATGATATCAAAAAACAGTTTGAAGGCTTTGCCGAACAACTTGCACCCTATATCGGCAATGTTTCCATGGAACTCGATCGAGCCCGGCGCGATGGCCGCAATATTCTTTTCGAGGGTGCCCAGGGAACACAGCTTGATATTGATCACGGCACCTATCCCTTTGTAACCTCCTCCAATACTATTGCCGGTAATGCCTGTATCGGCTCCGGTTTTGGTCCGGCCCATATTGATGAAGTTATCGGGATCCTCAAGGCCTATACGACAAGGGTTGGAGAAGGACCTTTCCCCTCCGAACTTCCTGAAGGGGACATCGTTGGTGACGGGCTGCAGAAAAAAGGTGGAGAATTCGGTGCCACCACCGGACGCCGCCGTCGTTGCGGCTGGCTGGACATGGTGGTTGCAAACGATGCCGTGCGGTTAAATGGCTTGACCGGACTGGCAATCACCAAGCTTGATGTCCTTTCCGGCCAGCCTACCCTCAAAATCGGCCGCAAATATACGGTTGAAGGCGAGGAATACGACTGTATGCCGTGCAATATCCGCAAAACCGCGCTCGCTAAGCCGGTATATGAAGAGGTGGCCGGCTGGGATGAGGATATTTCCGGTGTTCGTGATTTTAACGAACTTCCGCAGAAGGCCAAAGATTATGTCAGACGCATTGAAGATATTTCAGGAATTGCGCCGGTTATTGTTTCAGTGGGGCCTGACCGTGAGGAAACTCTGCTGTTGCGCAATCCATTCGAAACCTCGAACTAACTAAAATTATTGGCATTTGTTTTTTTGGGCTTGTCATGTTCATTGAAATGATTACACAATACGTAACCACTTTATAGTGGGCCGGTAAAAAAAAAATAAATGTGCGGCAGGTCGGTACCTGCGAAGACACTACATGGAGAAGTTGACATATGGCTCGTATTACTGTTGAAGATTGCCTGGCAAAGGTAGGAGATGATAACCGATTTTCCCTGATTCATCTGGCTGTGGAACGTATCCGTCAGCATCGGAATGGAGAACCGTTTCTGGTTTCCGGCAAGAATAAGGAGATCGTCATGACCCTGCGGGAAATTGCCTCGGGTGAGGTGACCTTTGATAATATTTTTGAACTGCCTGAAAAACGGAAATCTCTAGAGACTGAACTTGTCAGTGGTGATGAAGACCCTGATGAATCTATCGAAAAGGCATAAGGGCAATATCCGCAGATACGGTCAGGGCGAGGTCCGACTAAATACTCTTCGTTTAAAGCGGTCGATTTTTGAGTAGTGTCCGTTTCGATCGTCTTCCTAAATTTTTGTGTTTTTTTATTCTCTCACAGGTTGTCAGTGTAAAGAAAAGTTATGAGTAAGTGTTATTATGAAGTTCTTGGGGTAACCCGAAATTCCAGTGGCGATGTAATAAAAAAATCATATCGTAAACTGGCCATGAAATATCATCCGGATCGCAACCCCGATGATGCCGAGGCCGAGGCCTGTTTTAAAGAGGCAGCCGAGGCCTATGAGGTTTTAAGTGATGCGAAGAAACGCCAGATATATGACACTTACGGCCATGAAGGCCTGAAAAATACCGGCTACAGCGGCCCGGGCAGCAGCGAGGATATCTTTTCCCATATGGGAGATATCTTCGGCGACCTGTTCGGGTTCGGCAACAGACGACAGCGCGACCCCAACGGACCGGTTCAGGGTGATGACCTTCGTTATGATCTTGAAATAGCCTTTATGGATGCAGTTCACGGGATTGAAAAAGAGGTTGAAATTACCAAAAAGGAGACCTGCTGGACCTGTGAAGGTTCAGGATCCCGCCCAGGACACAAGGCGCAGACCTGTCCCAGCTGTCGTGGCCGTGGTCAGGTTATTCGTTCCCAGGGTTTCTTTCAGGTCAGTTCCACCTGTCCACAGTGTCATGGAAGTGGGCAGATTATTGTTGAACCCTGTGCAGACTGCAACGGTGCCGGCCTTGTAAACCAATCCAAAAAGGTCAACCTGAAGATTCCGGCCGGAGTTGATAACGGCTCCAGAATGCGTCTTTCCGGCGAAGGTGAAGGCGGTCGAAGGGGAGGGCGGTCGGGGGATCTGTATGTGATAATCCATGTCCAGCCCCATGAATTTTTCCAGCGTGACGGCCAGACTATTTATCTGCAATACCCTCTCTCCATGGTCAGGGCGGCGCTTGGCTGTGAAATTGATGTGCCGACTATAGACGGTTCCGCAATGCTGAAAATTCCATCGGGAACGCAGTCTGCCCATCGTTTTACCCTGCGGGGTGAAGGTGTTGCCAGTTTGCGTGGGCGCGGCAGAGGTGATATGATTGTAGAGGTACTGGTCCAGACCCCGACTCAACTGACCAAGCGACAGAAGGAACTGCTCTGTGAGTTTGATGATCTCTGTTGTGAACAGGAAGAAGGATTTTTTTCTCGCCTTTTTCACGGTCATCTCGGCAAGCAGAAAAAGGAAGAAGTTCGCGAGGACTGAGCCATGCAAAAAAAAGAACCGGTCCTGACGCATTTTGACCATCTGGGCAATGCCCGGATGGTGGACGTCAGTGCAAAAGGTGAGACCGTGCGTCGGGCCTGTGCCAGAGGTGAAATTTCCATGTCTGCCCAGGCATATGATATGGTACGGGCCGGTTCGATTAAAAAGGGTGACGTGCTTGGTGTTGCCCGTATTGCCGGAATTATGGCGGCTAAAAGAGTCGACCAGCTGATTCCGCTCTGTCACCCGCTGGCCATAACCGGTATCGATATATTGTTTGCATTCTTGGATGGTAAACAGGCCATTGAAATTGAGGCAACTGTTGGCATAACCGGCAAGACCGGGGTCGAGATGGAGGCTTTGACCGCTGTTTCGGTAACTGCTCTGACCATCTATGATATGTGCAAGGCCGTTGACAAGGAAATGGTTATATCCGATATATATCTGCTTAAAAAGAGCGGAGGTAAAAGCGGTGATTTCTCAAGGGGAGGGGTGTAGCTTCCCTGTAGAATACAACAACAAGTATCCTGAGAGTGAGACAAAAAAAATAATTCGTCTGCAGGCGTTGTATTTGCCTGCGACATCGGGAAAAATAAACCCGGAACCCGGAACCCAGACCCCGGAATCTCTTATATAAACAGTTCACCGGAGAACGGTTATGAATGATAAGGAACTGCAGAAGTTAGGGAAGCAGCTTGAGGCTATGAAAAAAGACATCTATGCCGATGTCGAGCAAACTCTGACCGAGATGAATATACAGTCCGGCAACATTCCAGATCCCAATGATCGAGCCAGTGTTGAATCGGATCGGAGTTTTGAACTGCGTCTGCGTGGACGTGAGCAAAAACTGATGGAAAAAATAGATGAGGCTTTGAGTCGTATTGAAGACGGGACATACGGTGTCTGCGATGAATGTGGTGAAGACATTACCGTGAAAAGACTTGAGGCCCGTCCGGTGGCTAAATTCTGTATTGATTGCAAAACCAAGCAGGAACAACGTGAAAAGGAACAGGGGCGGTAGTCTTTATGCCTGAATTACGTAAGGATCCGATTCTCGGACGATGGATCATCATTGCCCAGGAACGCAGCAAACGTCCATCCGATTTTATAATTGATGATGTCCAGACCAAGGGTGGTTTCTGCCCTCTCTGTCCCGGCAATGAAAAGACCACTCCGAATGAAGTTCTGGTCTATGGCAGATCACCCGGGATGCCGAGAAATTCCAGTGACTGGAAACTGCGGGTGGTGCCGAATAAATACCCAGCTTTGGTGATTGAAGGTGAGTTGGATAAACAGGGCGAGGGCCTGTACGACCGCATGAACGGTATCGGTGCCCATGAGGTGATTATTGAAAGTCCCCGTCATGAAGATCGTTTTACCGATCTGCCCCATGACCAGATGATTCTCACCTTCAGGGCCTTTCGCGATCGAATCCGCGATCTGTCGCAGGATCCCCGGTTCCGGTATGTGATGGTCTTTAAAAATTTTGGTAAAGCTGCAGGGGCCTCTCTTGAGCATTCCCACTCCCAGCTGGTTGCCCTGCCGGTCCTGCCGCGGATGGTTGTCTCCGAACTTGAGGGCAGTCTGTCCTATTTCAAGTACAAGGATCGCTGTATATTCTGCGATATTATCCGCCAGGAAATTCAGCAGGACGTTCGTCTGGTCTGTGAGAATGATGATTTTGTTACCCTGACGCCCTTTGCTCCCAGAACGCCCTTTGAAATGTGGATTATGCCCCGTCGGCATAACTCATCCTATGTTGAGCAGGATGATCGCATGCTGTCCGCCCTGACTGATATTGCCTCGGAAACCCTGCGGCGTCTTGATGCATGTATTCCCGGAATACCATATAATTTTGTCTTACATACGCAACCGCTCAGATCCCAGCCGCTTGAACACTATCACTGGCATTTTGAGATCGTTCCCAAACTGACCAGTATAGCTGGTTTTGAATGGGGATCAGGTTTTTATATTAACCCCATGTCGCCCGAGGATGCCTGTCGATATCTTCGGGAGGTTGAGTTTTAGGAGGAATCAATGGCCGCAAAAAAAATACTCCTGGTTGATGATGAAGAGGGGATTCAACTGTTGTACCGGGAAGAATTTGAAGATGACGGGTATACCGTTGATTCTGCCTATAACGGCGAAGAAGCACTGGAAATTTTCAGGAAAACCCCACCTGATCTTGTTATTCTCGATATAAATATGCCGGGAATGAACGGTATCGAAGTGCTGCGGCAGATGAAAGAGATGAAGCCGGATTTGCCGGTTATTCTCAGCTCCGCCTATCAGGAATATAAACAGGATTTCGGAACCTGGGCCTCTGAGGAGTACATTGTGAAGTCAGCCAATATGGATGAGCTCAAGGCCGCTGTTCGAAAATATCTGGCCTGATTGCAGCTGATTTATCGAGTACCGCTATCGGAGAGTAACCGACTGTTTCGCACAAATGGCCGGATCTGTTGCATCAAGCGAACGATTGACGTTTTTCAGTCTGCCGGAAAGTTCTGTTTCTCAGCCTGTATCGGGAGTATTCATCCGTTATTTGCTGCGCTTTTTGCTTAAGTGCGTTTAACCAAGAGATCATTCGTGGATCATGGACAGGTGTACCGGGCCCACGATCCTTCCTGTTGACCGTCCATTCGTATCCTTTTTCGTACGGTAATGAAAGATATCCAGAGTCTGCGCGATAATCGGCGTATTAATATTCGTAAGGTCGGTGTGAAGACCATCTCCTATCCAATTACCGTATTGGACAGGGCAAAAAAGGTGCAGCAGACAGTGGCCACGGTCAATATGTACGTTAATCTGCCGCATAGCTTCAAAGGCACGCACATGAGCCGGTTTGTTGAGATTCTCAACCGGTTTCATGGTGATTTTAACCTGCAGGCCTTTCATCGTATTTTACAGGAGATGAAAGAAAAGCTGGAAGCGGAGGCGGCACATCTTGAAATCGAATTCCCTTACTTCCTACACCAGGAAGATGAGGGGAGTGACATCGGGGCCGACAGGTACATGTGTCGTATGCACGGTTCACTGCAGAAGGTCGATGATCTGGTTCTGGAAATTGATGTGCCCATAACCCCAGCCCGAAGGCAAGCCCCTGCCGGTGGTCTTCCCAGGTCAATGGGGCGTTGGGGTCAGGCTCGGGTCGCAGTTCGCTTTCATCGTTTCATCTGGATAGAGGAGTTGATCAGTCTGGTGGAAAACTCTCTGGCTGAGTCTTCCGGGCCGCCAGAATCCGTTGAATCAGTTTCTCACCTTATTGGAACAGTACTTGCCGAACATTCGGCCATCAGCTGGTATAAGGTGGTGGTTGAAAATCTGGCCCACGGATATTCTACTTTTTCGTCGGTGTCGGAAGACGGAATGGGCCGGCAACACTGAAATCCGGACCAGAAAAAATGTAAAAGTTCACCAGCACCCCATCTTCGTCCGATC
>CAZPXI010000146.1:0-6477 GCA_964590715.1 uncultured Desulfobulbus sp. | reverse complement strand
GATCAGGAGGCCTATGCATTCCGAGTCCAACTCCCGGCCGTTACAGTCTGCCGGGAATGAAGAAGTTCTCCTGCAGCTCATCAGGCAACTTATGGATGAGTTGCATCCGGACATGCGCCTGTCCGGGCCTCTTTCCCTGGACAGCTCTCTGGACCGTGACCTGGGCCTTGACAGCCTGGCCCGGGTTGAGCTGCTTACCCGTCTTGAACAGAAATTCGATATCTCCCTGTCCGAAAATGTGCTGGCAACGGCAGAAACACCAAGAGACCTGCTGCTTCATTTTGGGACAGGACGGCAATCCGCGCCCGCGCTTCCGGTCACGCAGAACGTCCCGGCCGGAACTGCGGACGAAACCGACCTGGCACCGCATGGCGCCGATACGCTCTCGGCAGTGCTTGACAGCCATGTCCAGGCCCACCCGGATCGTATTCACCTCATTTTTGAGCAACATCCCAAGGAGGCGGAACAGCTCAGCTACGCAGATCTGAAAAAGGGTGCCCTGCGGCTGGCCGCAGGACTGCAGCAACACAACCTTGAACCCGGCGATACCGTTGCCATCATGCTGGCCAGTGGGCTGGACTATTTTTTCAGTTTTTTTGCGGTTCTGCTTGCCGGCGGTATTCCGGTGCCGCTTTATCCTCCGGCGCGGCCCACCCAGATCGAAGAACATCTCAGGCGGCACCGGGGCATTTTACGTAATGCCGGGGCAAAGATACTGATCACCATGCCCGAGGTCAAGCCTGTTGCCGCTCTTTTGAAGGCCCAGGTGGAGACCCTTGAACGGGTGGACACCGTGGACGCGTTTTCAGGGCGGCAACAGGAATGCATTCCCATGCCCGTGCATTCCGGCGATATCGCCTTTATCCAGTATACTTCCGGTTCCACCGGTGATCCCAAGGGCGTGGTCCTCACCCATGCCAACCTGCTGGCCAACATTCGGGCCATGGGACAGGCAACTGCGGTCACGTCGGCGGACGTCTTTGTCAGCTGGCTGCCGCTCTATCACGATATGGGGCTGATCGGGGCCTGGCTGGGCAGTCTCTATTTCGGCTGCCGTCTGGTCATCATGCAGCCGCTCGCCTTTCTCGCCCGGCCGGAACGCTGGCTGTGGGCCATCCATAATCACAGGGGCACCCTGTCGGCCTCGCCCAATTTCGGCTATGAGTTCTGCTGCAAGCGACTTGACGACAACAAACTCAAGGGCCTTGACCTCAGTTCCTGGCGCCTGGCTTTCAATGGCGCCGAGCCTGTCAGCCCGGAGACCATCACCAGCTTTGCCGATCGTTTCACACCCTATGGCTTTCGTCCGCAAGCGGCCGCCCCGGTTTACGGTCTGGCCGAATCCTCGGTCGGTCTTGCCTTTCCGCCGCTTGGGCGCGGACCTGTCATCGACCGGGTCGATCGTGCTGTGCTGAACGAATCGGGCCGGGCCGTACCGGCACCGGATGATGATCCCTCACCCCTGAAATTCGTGGCCTGCGGCCGGCCCCTGCCCGGGCACCAGATCAGGATTGTTGATGAGAGCGGCAGGGAACTGCCGGACCGGCATCAGGGAGAGCTGCAGTTCAAGGGTCCGTCGGTCACCAGCGGCTATTATCGCAACCCGGAAAAGACCCGCGATCTTTTCAAGGGCGAGTGGCTGGGTTCCGGTGACCTGGCCTATATCGCCGACGGCGACATCTTCATAACCAGCCGGATCAAGGATATAATCATCCGCGGCGGCAGAAATATCTATCCCCATGAACTGGAAGAGGCGGTGGGTAATATTGAAGGGATCCGCAAGGGGTGTGTTGCCGTGTTTGCTACTCGTGACCGGGATTCCGGCACCGAGCGGTTGATCGTGCTGGCCGAGTCGAGGAAACGGGATGCGGAGACAAAAGACGCATTGCACCGGCAGATAGTCAACACCTCCGTTGATCTGCTGGGCATGCCGCCGGATGAGGTGGTTGTCGCTCCGCCCGGTGCGGTACTGAAAACCTCAAGCGGCAAGGTACGGCGGGCCGCAAGCCGGGAACTCTATGAAAAAGGGGAGATCGGCAAGGCAAAGCGGGCCCTGTGGCTGCAGCTTGTCCGTCTCACTGTTGCCGGAATCCTGCCGCAGAGCCGCAGGATCATACGCCGAACGACCGCGTATCTTTACGCCTCCTATTGCTGGCTGCTGTTTGTTTTGCTCGGCATACCGCTCTGGCTGCTCGTTGCCCTGCTGCCCACGGTCAATATCCGGTGGCGGTGTGTCCGCCGGGGACTGCGAATGCTCGCCTTTCTCTCCGGTACCGGAATACTTGTTCGCGGGCTCGAGAACCTGCCCCGTGATGCGCCGGTCATCCTTGCCTCCAATCATGCCAGTTACCTGGACGGTCTTATTCTTTTCGCCGCCCTGCCGGTTCCCGGCAGCTTTGTGGCCAAGGCGGAGTTGGCCGGGAATTTTTTTGCCCGGACCATGCTTTCCCGGCTCGATGTTATTTTTGTCGACCGGTTCGATGCCGAAAAAGGGGTGGAAGATACGCGCAGGATTGTCGGGCTCGCCGCCTCCGGCGCTCGGCCGCTGTTCTTTGCCGAGGGTACCCTGCAGCGAATGCCCGGCCTGCTGCCGTTTCAGATGGGGGCCTTTGTTACTGCGGCTCAGGCCGGAATTCCCGTGGTGCCGCTGACGCTCCGCGGGACCAGAAACAAGCTCCGGGGCGGTTCCTGGTTCCCGCGCACGGGTTCGGTGAGTCTTCTTATCGGTCAACCGGTCATGCCGGCGGGCAAGGACTGGAACGAGGCGGTCAGACTGCGCGACCAGGTCCGTTCCGAGATCCTGCGCCACTGCGGTGAACCGGATCTGGCCGGTGTGTACAGCTCGATTTCCCAGATGGAGATTAAACGACCGTAAAACTGTGGCCCGGCCCATGAGGCAAGAGGGAAAGGAAAAAATTCGTGACATTATATCAAACTCAGCAAAAAAAAAATCTATTGCTTGATAGCTGGCGTATGGATGCCGGATCGGAGTCTGCGCTGACCTCCTGTTTTTGCGGGAATGATATGATGTACTTTTGACGTCATCCCCGCGCAGTCGGGGATCCAGGGAATTATCGACGGCGTTCCCAAGAGGAGCAGGAAAGATTTTTAATCTGAATAAGACAGGGCCGACTTTGCAGAGGGGGGAACATGAGCCGGAGGGATGAAACCATCACCGCTGCCCAGCTCAATGAATATGATATTGCCGTCATCGGCGGCGGCATCAACGGCGCCTGCCTCTTTGACCTACTCTGCCGCAGGGGTTATCGTACGGTTCTGCTGGAAAAGGGCGACTTTGCCGGCGGTACCAGCCAGGCCTCGGCTATGATGATCTGGGGTGGTCTGCTCTATTTGAGAAATCTGGATATTCCCTCGGTTATCAGCTTCTCCCGCTCACGGGACCAGATGATCCGGAACATGACCGAGTGGATCGCACCCCGCCGTTTCAGGTTCCTGCCGGCAGAAAACGGGCTGCTCAGCAAGGGGCCTATCCTGTCGGCAATGTATCTCTACTGGCTCCTGGGCGGCTGCAACCGGAAAAGACCGGCCCTTGAACCCCGTTTCCCGGAACAGGAACAGCTGATACACCAATGCTCCAGCCTGCTTTTTGAAGAGGGAATGCTGCGCTGCTCCGACAGCCGTTTTGTTCTGCATTGGCTGACCCGGAAACGGGCACCACAGCAGACAGCCCTCAATTACTGCGCGTTTACGGGCGGCGAGTATCATAAAAAAGAACGGTTGTGGCATCTTGAGGCACGGGATGGAGTCGGCGGCCGGGAGCTCGAGATTTGTTCCCGGGCCGTGATCAACTGCGGCGGGGTCTGGACCGACCGGATCAATAACTCCATGAATATAGATTCGCCGTACCGGCATGTTTTCAGCAAGGGGGTGTTTATCGGTTTTCAACGGCCCGCTGATCAGGCAACGCCCCTGATATTTGTCCAGCAGGAGGTAAACGACGTCATTCTCAGCATTCCCTGGGGGCCTGTTGCCCTGTGGGGGCCGACAGAGGAAACGGTACAGGAGATCGAACCGGGGTTTACGGTGTCGGTGGACGACATGGAGTTTTTGCTTGAACAGTATCGACACCATATGAAGACCGTACCCGGCAGAGAAGATATTGTCTCATTACGCTGCGGTATTCGTCCCCTTGCCGTGAAAAAGGAGTATCATAAAGACAAATATCCGCTTGACCTTTCGCGTGGGTTCAGGGTTGCCGTGGATCCGGATCGTCCCTGGATTTCCGTGTATGGAGGAAAGATCACCGGCTGCAGCCGGGCCGCTGAAGTTGTTGCCGACCGGGTGGCTGCACTTGTTTCCCCGCCGCATAATCCGCCTGACCCGGTCACGGAACCAGGTGAGCCTGAGCAGCATCTTCCGACCACTACGTTTCCCGGCCTGGCCGAGCCGGTCCCTGCGCTTAAGTGGTGCATGCAGCATGAACACTGCCATACCCTGGGCGACTATCTGCGCCGTCGGACCAACATTGCCCAATGGGTGCCCCGGGAGGGGTTGGGCAGGCGGGATGAAAACAGAGAACATCTGCGCGCGCTCTGCCTGACCCTGGCCGGTGGCGATGCAGCGGCGGCTGAAAGAGAACTTGAAGTGTACAGCAAACAGGTACGAACCCGTTTTGATCGGGTTCTGGAACAGCTCTGAAAAGGAGGTGGGTTATGGGTGGAAATCGTCAACAGTTACCGGCTATCCTGGGCGGGACTCCCGCTGTTACCATGGACCAGGAGGAGGCGAACCGCTGGCCGCTGCTGACCCGGGAAGATGAACAGGCCGTGCTGGAGATTCTGCGGGACGGCCGACTGTCCATTCATCCGGTTATCCGCGAGCTGGAAGAGGATTATGCCCGCTTTACCGGCATGGACTATGCCCTGGCCCATAACAACGGCACTGCTGCCCTGCTGGCGGCGTTTTTTGCCCTCGATCTGGAGCCCGGCGATGAAATCCTGGTGCCCTCGGCCACGTTCTGGGCCTCGGTGCTGCCCATGCTCTGGGTCGGTGCGGTTCCGGTTTTCTGCGAGAGCGAGCCCGACCGACTCGGCCTGGACCCGGTGGATATGGAAAAAAAGATCACCGACCGCACCCGGGCCATCGTTGTGGTGCATCTCTGGGGCCTGCCGTCCAGGATGACGGAGATCTACGAGGTAGCGCAAAAACACAATCTTAAAATTATCGAGGATGCCTCCCACACCCACGGCGCAATCTGGCGGGACCGGCCCTGTGGAACCCTGGGAGATATCGGCGTCTTCAGTCTCCAGGGCGACAAGCTGGCCCCGGCAGGCGAGGGCGGGATATTTCTCTGCCGGGACTACGACTATTATGAACGGGCCGTCCTGCTCGGCGATATTACCCGGATTATCGAACTGGAGACCCCGGCCCGCAGGTTTGCGGCCACAAGTTTCGGGATCAAGACCCGGATTGCGCCCATGTCCGCCGCTCTGGCCCGGATTCAGCTGAAAAAACTGCCCGAACATAACCGCAGGCGAAACGACAACCTGATCTATCTTTCGGAAAAGCTGGAGGCCCTGGGCTTTCACACCTTCATGGCGCCCTCACATATCAAACGGGTCTATTTTGAATACATCATCCGCTTCAACCCCGAGCGGATTCCCCTGTCTTTGCCGGTGCTCCTGCAGGCCCTGCAGGCGGAAGGGTGCCAGGTGTCCATGCCCAGGTATCCGCTGGTCCATCAACAGCCGTTTTTTACCGAGGGACATTTTAAATCCATTCTCCGGCTTCCAGAGGATGTTCCGGCTCCGCAGTACGACCCGGATACCCTGCATGCCACCATGCACGGCAACCAGAACCTGATCAAACTGCCGTCCTTTCCCAATGCGGAACAGGAACTGCTTGACCAGTATGTCACCGCATTTGCGCGGGTCATCCGTCACGGGGACGAGATAATGAACAGTTCCGCAGCTCTTGAGGCGGATTCGGAATCAACACCCTCTGCCGGGGAGGACAAAGGGGGATGAGTCTTTGGCGGCTTGGCGGCGAAATTCTCAACTTTTTTTTACATCTGATCCATCTCGCCGTTGTCGGGTTCAGTCTGACCGGCTGGATATCCGCCGCAACCAGACCGGCCCATCTGCTTTTACTGCTCGCCACCCTTGTCTACTGGTACGGCTTTGGTCCGGTTCTACGCCGGAAAGGCTGGTACGGACACTGCCTGATCACCGATCTTCAGTGGGCATTGAAGAAAAAGCTGGGCCACAGGGTGCCCGCCGGTGGTTATATACAATACCTGGCCGACCGGATCTCGGGCCGTGCTGTTGATGAACAATTGGTTGACCGGGTGACCCTGTGGCTGTTCTTCTCAAGTCTGGGTGCCTCGACCGTCCTTTTGCTGCTGCCGGGGTGAGGCGGATTCGGCGTGGATATCCGGGGACCTGATTTTTGGATAGTTGATTATCTTTTGGATTTTCATGGCAAAAAGCCTGTAAGCCTTTTACTATAGTGAGCTGG
>CAZPXI010000145.1:0-6555 GCA_964590715.1 uncultured Desulfobulbus sp. | reverse complement strand
TTGAGACCACAGGAACCGCCTCCGATCACCAGCGGATGCTCCGGGCCGCGATCACAGGATTTAAGCGGCAGACCGGCAAGATCAAGCACGGTTAAGATATTTGTATAACAGAGTTCATAGGGCAGGGTAAAACCAAGGACATCAAAATCGGCCAGCGGACGTTTGGATTCCAGGGCAAAGAGGGGAATCCCCGCCTTGCGCAGCTCGGCCTCCATATCAATATCCGGGGCATAACAGCGCTGGGCGAGAAAACGGTCATCCTCATTGACAATGTGATAGAGTATCTGCAACCCCTGGTGGGACATCCCTATCTCATAGAGATCGGGAAAGATGAAACAGAAACGAAGGTCGACCGAATCCCATGGTGCATTTATCGCGTTGAACTCACCACCGATATATCGCCCCGGTTTTTTCACCAGGGGCAGAATCGCATCCACATTGACAACGGCATCCTGCCTGTTCATCCGTTGATCACTCGGAACCCTGTCCATGGTATCCACACCTTGAAATTGATCTATATCCTGAAGGTTTGTTTCTTGTTTCATTGACTTTATTACAGTATTTGCGTAAACTTTTTTTGAAATACAAAAGATTGATAAATATGGGTACCAATTTCCATTCAGACGCCTCGGACCGGAAACCGTATGTTTATACAATCCGGCAGAGTGCATCGGTACCCCCCTTATTCAACCCTCAGCTCGATTCCCATGAGAAAGCACATAAAAACACTCTCTGTTGCACTCATCTTGCCCTGTCTGTTCCTGGTAATCCTGCACTCCATCACCTGGGCTGCAGAAAAACCGACCCTGGAAAACATCGAATTCGATTCCCCCTCAAGCAATGAAGAACGGATAACCTTTAAACTCAACGGCACCTATATTCCAAAAATCTTTGCTATCAAAGGAAAAAAACCCAGAGTGGTTTTTGATTTTCCCGATACGCAGACCGCCAGGACCCTCAACAACGTCATCAAGACCAACGGTAAATTCATTAAACAAATCCGTATCGGCATTCACAAGGGAGACAAGCCCAAGACCCGGGTAGTCCTTGACCTGATTCCTGACCAGGATATAAATTTTAACCAGAACTTTGATCAGCAGAAAAACGCCCTGACCGTTACAGTCTATTACTCGGGGACTGAGCCGAGTACGCCCGAGAAGCCGGCAGCCGAGCCGAAAGTAGAAGCCAAGCCTGATAAACCTGTCGCCGGTACGCCGGTGCCGCCGCCGGTCAAGGTGGAAAAACCTGCCCCGGCACCTACTCCTGCCCCTGTTTCTACGCCTGCTCTTGTTGCCACTCCTGCCCCTACACCAGCTCCGCCGCAACCTCAACCACAGACTGTCCCGCCGCCGAAAGCCGTAGCAAAAACGCCGCCGCCTGCCCGGCAAACAACAGTGCAACAGGACGAACCCGTTGTACAGCCACAGCCGAAAAAGGACGCGCCACCCATTCTCCGTTCGGTCAAATTCGATAACTCGTCCAACCGTGGAGAAATGATTCAGTTCAAGCTCAACGACTTTTACCCGCCCATTGTTTTCGGAATCGAAGAAGGACTGCCCCGGGTGGTCTGCGACTTCAAGAATACCCGAGCCGACGCCTCATTGAAAGAGACGATTAAGACCAATGGCCGCTATGTAAAGGCTATTCGTATAGGCAGACATAAAAACCCCAAGAAGGTCAGGGTAGTCATCGACCTGGAACCCAACAATAATTATGATCTGCAACAGGTCTTCTTCAAAGAGGACAACCTGTTTGTTATCATCGTAAATATCATGCACAACACCCCGCCTGTAACCGAGCTGGAAAAACCGCTTAAACAATGAATCTCCTCCCGCCAGCGGGAAGCCTCAGAAATCCCCCTAAAGCCAGGCGATTAAACGAGGCTGTCCAGGAGAGGATTTTTTTCGTCATTTCTCCAAAAGTAGTGGTGGCAAGGTTTCTTTTTACAGGTCGGAATCTCGTTCCTCGCCCCCCTGGGTTGAGCTTGCAAAAGCATACGATATCAGCATATTTGGCGTAATTTGCCATCATCTTTGGAAAAGTTACAGTTTTTCGATTACCCCCTCAACTGAGTTGGTTAAGACCTTACGGCAAATTGATTGAATTCATCTCTCCCTGGATTTGTAGAATCTCTATTCATTCTCACCCTCACCCCATAGCCGTCAAGCTAAGGGCTCGCTCAAAAATAACTTAGTAGAGATGAGGTGTAATGTGGACATTTAGAGAAGTGATCTGATTGCATGCAACTGCAGGCGTAGCAGGGCTACGTCGAGGATTGCATAATTGAAGATCGCTTTTCTAAATGTTCAGAGTGCACCTCAGAATGCGAAGTTATTTTTGAGCAAGCCCTAAGGAGAAACAGGCCGGATTGGTAACGTTGTGGGTCGGACTTCAGTCCGACAGATGGTCGGTCAACGCAGGATTGTCGGACTGAAGTCCGACCCACATTGCGGCAGAAGAGCCCAATTGTTCTTAGCTTGACGGCAATGACCCTCACTCCTTAATTACAGACAAGCCGTATTCAACAACGCACTACCCACGTATTTTTCCCGCATTGACATTGAAGCCATTTTTGATAACATACAATCAGGATGAACTCATAAAAAGTCAAAACCACCATTTGCACAGTACGAAATTACAAGATGACGCGACCTCTCCGCCGTCGGTTTCTTGGCTTCTCGGAGTCTTACGAATTCGCTCGTCATATGGACATTGCCACATCACTACCGGAAGTCTCCGCTATGGGCTCGCTCAAAAATAACTTAGTAGAGATGAGGTGTAATGTGGACATTTAGAGAAGTGATCTGATTGCATGCAACTGCAGGCGTAGCAGGGCTACGTCGAGGATTACATAATTGAAGATCGCTTTTCTAAATGTTCAGAGTGCACCTCAGAATGCGAAGTTATTTTTGAGCAAGCCCTATGTACGACACCGGCAATCATCATGGCTAATCAGGAATTATAATGTACCATCCCTTCCCTACGGCTTACGGGAACGATGCGTGATGGACAGGAGAAAAAAATATGCCTAAAAAAAAGAACAACCGTTCAAGTTCAAGCACAGAATCTCTTACCAAAAAAAATACAAATAAACAGAAGATCGAGTCTGTTAAACCCTCCGCCGTACAGGCCGATAAAAAATCGCTGGACAGCGCCGCTACAAAAACACTGAAGAACAAAAAATCCTCAAAGCCCCCCCTGAAAGAAAAAATTAAAAATCCGGAGACCATCCTTTTACAAAAAAAGGAAGTCAACCTGAAAGGTCTTCTCAAAGAGTATGAAAAGTTACAACAACGTACCCCTTCCCTAAATAAATATCAAAAAAAGGCAATCCGCCGCTACCACCGTGAGGAAGCACTCAAACCCTACCAGGCCGAATTAATCCGACTGCAGAAATGCCTGGAAACCAATGGTCGTCGAATGATAATCCTGTTTGAAGGTCGGGATGCAGCAGGAAAAGGCGGCACAATTCGAAGAGTCACCCGTTATATGAATGAAAAACATTACCGGGTCGTTGCCCTGGGTAAGCCAACCGAGCATGAGAAAACCCAGTGGTTTTTCCAAAAATATGTCACTCAGTTCCCTCGTGGCGGAGAGGTCGTACTCTTTGATAGAAGCTGGTACAATCGTGCTATAGTTGAATCGGTCTTTGGTTTTTGCACACCTGAAGAATATAAAAATTTCATGCGGGGAGTGATCGGTTTTGAAAAAGATCTGGTTCGCCAGGGAACCACACTGATAAAGCTGTACTTTTCCGTCACAAAGAAGGAGCAGGCCAAGCGATTTAACAGACGTAAGACAGACCCTCTGCGACAATGGAAGCTTTCTGAAATCGATGTTCAGGCCCAGGATCGCTGGGATGATTTTACCAACCAGAAATATGAAATGTTAAAAAAAACACACACCAACATTGCCCCCTGGACAATCATCCGGTCCAACAATAAGCATCTGGCCCGCCTCAATGCCATGAAAGTTATTCTCAACGCTGTTCCTTATGAGAGAGGCAACAGTGATCTGGACTTCGTTCCCGATCCAAAGGTGGTTATTTCAGGTGCCCGTGAAAAAGAACTCATGGATGCCCAAAGAATCAAACTTGGAAGCTTTGTCGGGTAAAACCAGAAAAGAAAGGCATCAACAAGGAACGGGCAAGACGCGTCATTCTCGGCACTGACAAGGTCAATCATATCGAGCAGAACTATTTCCTGGTTGACACCTGTTTAAAATCTTCCGGTTTACCCCACTTGGTAGAATATTGAAATCAACAAAACCTCTCTTGAAGGTATCAAGATTGCCCGCCTAAATTCAATTATAGTTCTACCACGATAGGGCTGCGCTCTTCATCCGGCCTCTGGCCAGATACTACTTCCCCACAAGTGAAAATCAAAAGAAGAAGAGGAATACAATGGCTGTAAATAATATAAAGCTCGGCACGGATACTGTTGTCTGGCGCCTGGATGATCTCTATAATTCAACCGATGACGAGTTGATTGGTGATGATATTGACCTCTGTAAGCAGGAGGCTGAACTACTTGAAGAAGGCTGCGCAGGCAGGCTCTCTGACTTGGAGCCTGCTGTTTTTGCCCGTACAATCAGGCGGATTGAGCGAATCGCAGAAAACCTCGGCCGGATATCCACCTATGCCTTCCTCAACTTTTCCACCCGGGTCATGGATGCAGAGGCAGGTGCCTTCCTGCAGCAGGTTATGGAAACAGGGAGCAGGATCAATCGACGGCTGGTCTTTTTCACCCTGGAATGGGGTAAGATGGATGAGGCGGCAGCGCAGAGATTCCTTGATGCCGAGGACACCGCAAAGTACCGCCACTATCTTGAAAAAATACGCCGTCAGGCACAACATCTTCTGTCTGAGTCTGAAGAAAAACTGCTGATTGAAATTGAACCGGTGGGAAAAAATGCCTGGATAATCCTTTTTGAAAAGGTCATGACCAACCAGCAGTTCGGTGAGTCCGGACGCAGTGAAGAAGAAGTCCTTGCCGAGCTGTACAGTCCGGATCGTACAATACGCCGTCAGGCGGCTGAAGATCTGACCCGCGGGCTACACGACCAGCTGCATGTTCTTACCCACATCTTCAACACCCTGGCCGCAGACAAGATGATTGATGACCGGCTGCGCTCCTATCCCTCATGGGATCAGAGTATGCACCTGGAAAACGAACTGGAAGACAAGACAGTCAGCACCCTGGTTGAGAGTGTGACGGCACGCTACGATATTGTAGCGAAATATTATCGCCTGAAAAAAGAAATACTCGGCCTTGACAGGCTCTACGACTATGACCGTTACGCACCGGTACCCGGGATGTCGGAAGCACAAGTCGACTGGCCGCAATGCCGCGAGATGGTCCTTGCAGCCTTTGCCGGATTTTCAGGCGAGATGGCCGAAATCGCTGCACAGTTCTTTGATCAAAACTGGATCCATGCGCCGATCATGGAGGGCAAACGGGGCGGCGCCTTTGCCCATCCCTGTGTGCCGGACACTCATCCCTATGTGATGGTGAACTATACCGGCAATCTGCGTGATGTGGCAACCGTTGCCCATGAACTCGGGCACGGGGTACACCAGGTATTGGCCGCCGGTCAGGGTATGTTCAACAGCGACACTCCGCTGGTCCTTGCCGAAACCGCCTCGGTCTTTGCTGAACTGCTGGTCTTTCACAGCCAGCTTGACCTGCTGAAAAAACCGGAAGAGAAAAGGGCCTATATCTGCCGGAAAATTGAATCGATTTTCGCCACCGTCTTTCGCCAGATAGCCATGAATCGTTTTGAAGATGCAATGCACACCGGCAGGCGAAAACAGGGGGAGTTGAGTAGTGAGATCCTGTCTGCATACTGGCTGTCGACCCAGAAGGCAATGTTTGGCGACAGCATTATTTTAAGTGAGGATTACGGAATCTGGTGGAGCTACATTCCCCATTTTTTAAGCACCCCCGGCTATGTCTATTCCTATGCCTTCGGCGAGCTTCTGGTTCTGGGCCTCTACCGTCTCTACCAGCAGCAGGGCGAGGCCTTTGTCGCAAAATATATTGAACTGCTCCGGGCCGGAGGAAAAGATTCACCCTACGCACTGCTTGAACCGTTCGGGCTGGATATCAATCAACCCGAATTCTGGCAGGGCGGTCTGGAGGTCATTGAGGAGATGGTCGAGCTGGCCGGCAGCTGCTGATTATTTTAAGCACTGCCGAGCAAAGAGCGCCATGTACCTGCAGAAGCAACAACAGGCTGAACCGGATTTTTAAGAAGAGGAAGAGGATAAAGGGCATGAGGTGCATCCTGCTGACGGCAACCAGCCGTAAACATGGTGGAAAACAGACGACCTCATACCCTTGAATGCTGCAAAAGGAAAAATTTAATTATTCAAGCCGGTCCCCGGAGCGTGAATTCCATTACCGGTTCCAGTGCCCGTACCAGGTGTATAGGTACCGCTGCCCGTTCCCTGTCCCGAACCTGTACCGCCTGTCCCGGAACCACCGCCATGACCAGCACCGGTTCCAGTACCACTGCCCTGGCTGCTACCGCCGCCCATTCCGCCGCTGCCACCGC
>CAZPXI010000144.1:0-6559 GCA_964590715.1 uncultured Desulfobulbus sp. | reverse complement strand
CTATGATCAGGAGCAGATGAAGCAGTTGATCCGGCAGTTAAAGATACTGCAGAATAATCTGGGTGACTTTAACGATCTTTCCGTTCAGCAGGAGATGCTGGCCGGGTATCTCTCACAGATCCGGCCGGGAACAAAAAAATCAAGAGAACTGGCAGCTGCAATAGGCGGACTCATGACGGATCTTGCCGACCGGCATCGGGAGGTCCGCACTCATTTTGAGGAAACGTTTGCCCATTTTGCCTCCAAGAAAAACCTAAACCTGTACCACAAGCTTTTTGGCTGATACATTGGTTGCCGTTATCGGATATATCGCTTTTAACTAACCGTAAAATCGGGGGGATTATGGCTGTTATTGCCGTGTACAACATCAAGGGCGGGGTCGGAAAGACCGCAACCAGCGTCAATCTGGCCTACCTGTCCGCCTGCAGCGGTAAGAAAACGCTGCTCTGCGACATGGATCCGCAGGGCTCGGCCAGCTATTATTTTCGCATTAAACCGGCGAAAAAGTTTACCGCCGATAAATTGCTCAGGGGCGGCAAGGTCATTTTCAAAAGTATCCGGGGAACGGATTACCCGGATCTTGATTTATTACCGGCGGATTTCACCTATCGCAATCTGGATCTGGCCCTGGATGATTTTAAGAAACCGACCCAGCGCATCAACAAGATTCTCAAGCCGCTGACCCGTGAATATGATAATATTTTTCTTGATTGTCCGCCCAACATCACTCTGCTGTCGGAAAATATTTTCATGGCTGCCGATATTCTGCTTATTCCCTTTATTCCGACAACGCTTTCCCTGCTCTCCTTTCAGAAGCTGCTCGATTTTTTCAAACGAACCGGCATCGACCGGAAAAAGCTGTATGTCTTTTTTTCCATGGTTGAGAAGAGAAAGAAAATGCATCTTGATATGATGGCCCGTTTTTCCGGGCGGAAACGGGTGCTGCGTCAGCCCATCCCTTTTCTGGCCGATGTGGAAAAAATGGGCATTTTCAGAAAACCGGTGTTGGAGATAACCCCGAACTCACCCGCTTCCCGTTCGTATCGAATCATGTGGCGTGAAGTTGAGGATATACTGATGAAATAATTCGTCAGCCGGGAGCTGCAATCCGGCTTATGCATCCGATCCAGCATTCCCTGCGATCAGCCGGGTTACAAGAGATTCATAGCGCTGAATATCCTATAAAGCCAATGACAATAAAAACTGTGGAGACGACTCATGCCTGTCGCTGAAGAAAACCTGATCTGGATTGATCTGGAAATGACCGGTCTGGATCCGGACCGCGACCAGATTATTGAAATAGCGACTATTGTCACCGGGCCCGATCTCGACATCCTGGCCCAGGGGCCGGTGCTGGCCGTCCATCAGCCCGAAGAGATCCTCCTGCAGATGGATGAATGGAATACCAGCCATCATACCGACTCAGGTCTGCTGGAACGGGTACGTAAGACTGCGGTAACGCCGCGTCAGGCTGAAGAGGAGACCCTCGCCTTTCTTAAAAACTGGGTGCCGGCCGGGGTCTCACCGATCTGCGGTAACTCCATCTGCCAGGACCGCAGATTTCTTGCTCGTCTGATGCCGGGACTTGAGGAGTTTTTTCATTACCGCAACCTGGATGTCTCCACTTTAAAAGAACTGGCCCGGCGCTGGGCCCCTGAAATGATGGACGGCTTTTCCAAGAACAACACCCATCTTGCCCTGGATGACATCAAGGAATCCATTGAGGAACTGAAATATTACCGCCGGAATATGCTGAAAATTTGATAGTCGTAAAAAGTCGAAAACTGTCCTTGCATTGAACGGTAAAACAGCAAGTTACATGGCGCCCGCCATTGGTTTTGCGTTTTTTTTGGGAAATCAATACCTCTTGCCCCCTCCTGAAAAAAATCTTGACACGATATTTAAAATGCACCATTCCTTAGCATTATGGTTCGCTTATAAAAATAACTTCGTAGTCTGACTCTGCCGGCTCTTCCTTCTTTTCTCATCGCCGTTGACGATGTTAACTCGTAACAGGTTGATGTCTTGTGTTCTACAACAGGCGGATTTGATTTTGTATGAGTTCGTCAAGTGGAGGTGAAAGAGTGGAAGCAGAGAAAGGTCGCTATGCCACCCTGGAGAACGAACGTCTTTGTAAACAGCCCGTTGGATCTGTGGAATGGATGCCTGGGCGGTTACTTGCTCCAGTTGAAATCCAGCAGAGACTCCACGGCCTTTCGGCATTGACTCAACAATACAACTCTGAAAGGGGAAATTATGTCTGGCCGACAAAAGGACAATAAATATTTGCATGCCGCACGGCTGGTTCTTGAACATATCGCCGAAACAGTCGATGTCGAATTTTGTATAGAGCTTTGGGATGGGTCTGTCATTCCACTCGGTACCAGTGCCGATCCCCATTTTTGTATCTGTATAAAAAATCCGGGTGTACTGGGGTACCTCCTCCGCCGACCGACCCTGGAAACTCTTCTCCTGGAATATGCGACCGGCGGGATCACCTATCGGGGGGGCGACCTGATTTCTTTTTATGAGAAGGCCGTTAAACTCGACCATCCAACCAAAGGCATCACCTCAAAACGACTTGAGCAGAGATTGAACAGAGGGCTGATCCTGCGCGGTGGCCTGCCCCTCTTTCTTGCGTCCAGGGAGCAGCCGCAGGTCTCCTGCTACCGGGGAGACTGCATTGGCCACAGGAAGAGGAAACGCGACGAAAAGTCCTTCGTCCAATTTCATTATGACCTGTCCAACAAATTCTACCAGCTGTTTCTTGATCCGGAGATGCAGTACTCCTGCGGATATTTCACCGATTGGAACAACACCCTTGAGCAGGCCCAGCAGGATAAGATGGAAATGATCTGCCGCAAGCTTCGGCTGCAGGCCGATGATCGTCTGCTGGATATCGGTTGCGGCTGGGGTGGGCTGCTCTGTTATGCCGCCCGTAAGTACCGGATCCGGGGGCATGGCGTAACCCTGTCCCGGAAGCAGTATGATTTTGCCCGTGCAAAGGTGAAGCAGCTGGGCCTGGAAGACAGGGTGAACATTGAGTTGCGTGATTTCCGGGAGCTTGAGGGCGAGTATGACAAGATTGCCAGTATCGGCATGTACGAGCATGTCGGCATTCCCAATTATCCGGTCTATTTTGGTCATATCAGCAACCTGCTTCGTGGCCGCGGTATCTTCCTCAATCACGGTATCACCAGGCCGGCTCAGCGCAGCAAAAGCGAGTTCAGGCACATCTCATCCGGTCGCCGTATTATCCTCAAGTATGTCTTTCCCGGCTCGGATCTCGACCATATCGGTCATAGCCTGGAGGTTATGGAGGCCTGCAAATTCGAGATCCATGATGTCGAATCCTGGCGCGAACACTATGGTCTTACCACCAGGATGTGGTGCCAGCGGCTGGAAACGGAAAAAGAAAAGGGAGTGGCCCTTGTGGGGGAAGAGCGGTTCCGAATGTGGCTTGCCTATCTGGCCGGGGTTTCATTTTCCTTCTATGACGGTTCCTTGGGGGTCTTCCAGACCGTGGCAACCAAACGAGATGGTCGTCCCGGCTCGGGAATGCCTCCGACAAGGGCAGATCTCTATATCGATGCAGGCTGTGAGGGTAACCAATCAGGAGGGTAACATTACAATACCACATGCATCCAAACTTCATCATAAGTAACTATTCAGAAGCACCCCATCTTCGCCCACTTCGGCCTTCTCGAATAGCATAAGTATGCTTCAAAGGCCGAATTGAACAAATATGTGGCACTTCTGAACAGTTACCATCATAAATACTATACTGTCTTGCAAAATAAAATCATCCGCCCGGTTCCACGCCCCAGATCTCGCGGGCATATTCACCAATGGTGCGGTCGCTGCTGAACTTGCCCATCCGGGCGACGTTGAGGATTGATTTTCTGGTCCAGGTGGTGGAATCCATATATTCCCGGCCGATGGTCTGCTGGCAGTCCAGATAGGATTCCATATCAAGCAGCAGCAGGTAGGGATCCTGCTCGCTGAGCAGGCTCTGGACAATCGGTTGGAAAAGCTCGGTATTTCCGCCGCTGAACAGGCCATCGCCGATGGCATCGACCACCCGACGGACAACCGTATTGTTGTCGTATATCTCCTGCGGGGTGCGGCTCTTGTGCAGTTTTTCGTATTCCACCTCTTCCGCGGTCATGCCGAAGATAAAAATATTCTCCTCTCCCACCTCTTCCTGAATTTCTATGTTTGCCCCGTCCAGAGTGCCGACGGTCAGGGCGCCGTTTAAGGAAAATTTCATGTTACCGGTTCCGGAGGCCTCGGTGCCGGCGGTGGATATCTGTTCGGAGAGATCGGCCGCCGGCATGATTTTTTCTGCCAGCGAAACGTTGTAATTAGGCAGAAAGGCCATTTTTAATCGGTCTCCTATGCGCGGATCCCGATTGATGACCTCGGCCACCGAGGTGATCAGCTTGATGATCAGCTTGGCCCGTTTGTACGACGGGGCCGCCTTACCGGCAAAGATGACGGTCCGCGGGGCTGTCTTTTCCTCCGGATGACTGATGAGCCGGTGGTAGAGGGCGATCACATGCAGGACATTGAGCAGTTGGCGCTTATATTCATGGATACGCTTGACCTGGATGTCGAACATGGACTCCGGGTTGACCATAATCCCGCATTGCTTTTCGATCAGGGAGGCCAGCTGCTCTTTATTCTCCTGTTTGACCTGCTGCCATTTCTGTCGAAATGCGGGATCGTCCACATATGGCTCAAGATCCCGCAGCCGATCAAGGTCGGTGATGAATTCAAGACCGATTTTTTCCCCGATCAGTCCGGCCAGACCCGGGTTACATTTCAGCAGCCAGCGCCTGGGCGTGATGCCGTTGGTTTTTGAGTTCAACCGGTCCGGGTACATTTCGTGGAAATGGTGGAACAGGTTGTTTTTGAGCAGCTCTGTATGCAGGGCCGCCACCCCGTTGACCGAATGACTGCCGATTATGGCCAGATTGGCCATCCGTACCCTTTTGATGTCGTTCTCGGCAATAATGGACATCTCCCGGATTTTTTGATCATTACCCGGATATTTCAGGGTTACTTCCGCCAGGAATCGACGATTTATTTCAAAGATAATCTCCATGTGGCGGGGCAGCACCCGGCTGAGCATCTCCACCGGCCAGGTTTCCAGGGCCTCGGGCATCAGGGTATGGTTGGTATAGCCAAACGTCTTGACGCAGATGTCCCAGGCCAGTTCCCAGGACAGACCGTGTTCATCCAGCAGCAGCCGCATGAGCTCGGGGATGGCGATGGCCGGGTGGGTGTCGTTGAGTTGAACCGCCACCTGGTTCGGAAAGTCGTTGAAGTCGTCATTATGCTTGGTGTAGCGGCGCATGACGTCGCAGAAGGTGGCGGCAACAAAAAAATACTGCTGCTTGAGGCGCAGCTCCTGGCCCTCGCGGATTTCGTCGGAGGGGTAGAGCACCTTGGACAGGGTTTCCGAGCGGACCTTGTCGTTGACCGATCCAATATAATCGCCGACGTTGAAATGGGAGAGATCCAGTTCCCGCGAGGCCCTGGCCTTCCACAGCCGCATGTTGATGACATGGTCGTTGTTGAAGCCGGGCACCAGCAGGTCACAGGCCATAGCCATCACCACCTCGGTGTCGATCCAGCTTGCACGGTAATGCCCGTTTTCATCAAGGGTGCTTGTGACACGACCGTAGAAATTGACCGGATAGACAAAGGAGGTTCGGGCATACATCCAGGGTGAACCGAAACGGAGCCAGGAATCCGGGGTTTCAACCTGATAGCCGTCAATGATTTTCTGGTGAAAGAGGCCGTAGTCGTAACAGATGCCGTAGCCGTAGGCCGGGATTTTCATGGTGGCAATAGAATCCATGAAACAGGCGGCCAATCTGCCCAGACCACCGTTGCCCAGCGCGGCATCTTCTTCCCGTTCCCGCAGCTCCTCCAGGTCATAACCGAGCTGTTCCAGGGCCTCGGTCACCTCGTCGATCAGTCCCATGTTGATCAGGGCATTGCCCAGCGAGCGGCCGACCAGGAACTCCAGAGATAAATAATACACCCGCTTTTTGTTCTGGGTGTAAAAAGTTTTCTGGGTGTTGATCCATTTTTCCATCAACTGGTCGCGCAGGGCATAGGAGAGAGCCCGGTAGGTGTCATCGTCACCGGCCCGTTCCGGATCACGGCCCTGAAAGCTGAGCAGGTGATGCTTGATGGTTTCCTTGAACCGTTCCACCGTATTTTTTCCGAAAATAGAGGTGTAAGGAAGGGGTGTGTTCAGAGAGTTCTGCATGGCTGGCCTCGCAACAGACAGGAGTGAATGGGAGGAAGAATGTGAATATACTACGTCGCTTGGACGGGGATGTCCATGGCCAATTGAACCGGATGGCTGAATTGGTGGAAATCAGTGCTGTCGGTGGGAACTTTTACAGGGGAGCGGGGGGAAACCGGGAATCCCGGATGTTCCCCCCCCAAAAAAAAATAAAGATCTATAGTTTGAATCCGCCGACCATGTTTTTCAGTTTTTCGGCCAGTTCCGAGAGCTCTGCCGCACTTGCCTGAACCTCGC
>CAZPXI010000143.1:0-6598 GCA_964590715.1 uncultured Desulfobulbus sp. | reverse complement strand
CCAGAATCGGAAAGTGCAGGAACAGGTACGGGCCGTAAAGAAGGGAGACCTGGTATTGGGTTTCCGCCAGCCCGATAAGAATCATATTGGGCACATTGGCTGGTAATATGCCGAACGCTGGGATAAATGTGCCGAGAATAATGGCGAGCAGAACTCCGGTTCTCCCCTTTGAACCTTCTTTAAAACCGAAATGTTCCGCTATGGCAATGGCTATCGGAGTCAGGAGGACAACTCGTCCCATGGCCGACGGCATGAGAAAACTGAACAGGACACCTGTTATTACCAGACCGCTGATGATGCGCAGGTAACTTCCGTGAAGCCTGGTGGCAATCCAGTCGGCGATCCTTTTGCCCAGTCCGGTCGTCATGATCGCGACCCCGATGACCAGGCCGCCGAAAACCAGCCACACTGCGGGTGACGCAAACCCTGCAAAGATGACTTCCGGGGTTGCTATGGAAAACAGCATTGCCAGGAGAAAAAACAACAGTGAGGTGATATGTTCGGGAATCACCCCTGTGGCCCAGAAGCCGATAGTCACCAGAGAGAGGGCGGCCGTTTTTGTTTCAATGGGCGAAAAGGTGTCGGGGGAGAAGAATAACAGCGCCAGCGCACCGACCATGGAAATCAGGGCGAAGATTTTTTTTATATGCGTTTTGAAAAAATGAAGCATATGGCGGTTTCTGTAATCAGTATTGTCAGTCATTTGAGGCCCAAACGTTCACCTTTACCCTTTGGCATCTTGAACGTCAAGGGCTTTGCCGATGTTTATATGGGGTTCAGACCATAGCCGTCAAGCTAAGGCCAACTACTGCGCATACCATCAGGATTTTTTTCCGTAGCCGTCACCTTGGTGATCACCAGTTTTTTGCAGGGTGGGCATCGCCCACCAGCAGGAAGTGAGGTGCAATAATCGCTGCTTCGCCGAAAGGTCCTTGCTGCGTATAGAGTCCAGCTGGATTCGGCAGCTTTTTTGGTGGACTGTGCCCACCCTTTTTTGTATCTGTCAATGACAATTTTTCATTAGCTTGACGCCTATGGGGTTCAGGCCGCCCGGATCAAGGGCGTGGAGCGGCCGGTGATGTAGTCATCAGAACGCAGTATATGGTGTCCACAATTGAGTTTGCAATAATTTTTCAGGGGGTGGCCTGCAAAAACAGGGCGCTTTTGACGGCCTGTGGAAATAGTAGTTGTGAACCTGATGAAGACTTGGTAATTAAAAAAGATTGTATACTGATAATGGAACGATACCTTGGAAATTATTTTTTAACCGCTATAATGCAGGTGTACTCCGCAGTATTGTATATGGTTTTTAACTGTTAAATCAACGAACATTCAAGTCGTTTAATGCAAGAAAAATACAGCCAAAATACCCTGTTTGATATATTTACCACCTTGCGAAGACATCTCTTTGGGATGTCTGTTATCTTTGTCATCATTGTTTCGATTGTGACAATCCTGACATTTATGCAGACCCCGATTTATGAAGTTGTATCCAGTGTCATGGTGAAATATGGGCGGGAATACGTCTTTCATCCGGTCAAGAAAAAAGGGAATGTCCAGCCTCAGTACCCCTTCAGCGTGACTGAATGGATCAACACCGAGCTTGAAATCTTCAGGAGCAAAGAGCTGGCGGAGAAGGTCATTGAGTCTGTCGGCGTGGAGCAGCTTTTTCCGAAACTTGCCGCCAAGGCAGAGGACAAAAAACGACTTATGGGCATGGCCATAAGTCGTTTTGGAAAAAAATTGCAGTTGTTTCACGTTAAACAGTCCAGCGTCATTACCGTGAGTTTTCAGCATCGGGATCCTGAAATCGCCGTTCAGGCGGTGAGCCTTTTGACGGAACTGTTTAAGGAACGTCATGTGCAGATTTTTAAAGATCCGCAATCGGCCTTTTTAGAGGAACAGGTCGGCGTCTACAGCCGGCAGTTGCAGGATGCCGAAAATGCATTGAAGACCTATAAGCAGGAAAATAAGATTTTTTCTCTTGACCACCAGCAGCAGATCCTCATGGAGCAATATGTGCGGGTCAATACAATGCTCATCGAGGTCCGCAGTAACCTGTCCAAGTTTGAGGAAAATGCATCCGCACTTGAAAATGAACGGAAAGGGGTTCCGGAAAGGATTTTTCGGACCGAGGAATCCACAACAAGGCTCAATGACCAGAGTGAGGCCCGTTCCCGTTCAAGTCTGTTGGATCTGCAACTTGAAGAAAAGCAGCTTTTGGAACAATACCCTGAAGATAATCGATTAGTTGTAGCTGTTCGCAAGAAGATTGCGATGGTCAAGGAGTTTCTCGCGGAACAGGGAGAGAATGCCCAGGAAAAAGTTTCAACAGGGCAAAACGCTGTCTACCAGGAACTGGGTTTTAAACTTGCGGTGGCAAGGGCCGAGTATGCCGGCCAAAAGGAAAAAACTGCGGAGCTTGAGCGACAGCTGAAAAAACTTGAAGTTCAGCTGCAGAAGTTGTCTGAACAGGAAATTGTGTTCAGGGAATTGTCGATTCAGGTTGATGCGACGGCAGAGACCTATAAAAATTTTGTTACCCGCCTGGAGGATAGCCGGGTTCGCGAAGCCATGGACAAACAGAATATGGTCAATGTGGTTGTTATTGAAAAGCCTATGGTGCCGGTGAAGCCTATCAAGCCGAGGAAAAAGCTCAATATTCTGGTCGGCCTTATTTTAGGGGCTGCCTGCAGCCTGTCCTACGGGTTACTGATAGAGAGCGTGAAGGGTCGGAAAAACTGATGGTTCGAGAGAGTATGTGTATGCGTTATTCTTTGGTAAAAGAGGATGGCTTTCTTTGTTCTGTTCAGGATTTTCAAACAGGCCGGGCAGCTGCTGAAAAGGGTATGTTGATGAAAGGTGTCTTCAGTGTTCTATTGTTGCTGTTGTTGCTGGCAGGATGCAGTGCCGGGCCGCAGACCCCGGTTGCCATCAGTGAACAGGGGACGCTTGATCCGCCGGCCCCCTCTCTGGCATCGGTCACTCCTGCATATGTCATTCAGCCCGGCGATGAAATTGATATAAAGTTTTTTTACAATCCGTTGCTTGATGAATCCGTCACTGTTCGTCCGGACGGTCGTATCTCGTTGCAGCTGGTTCAGGAGGTGCAGGCAGCCTCTCTGACTACCAGTGAGTTGTCCACCGTTTTAAAAGAAAAATACTCGCCCCATCTCAGGGATCCGGAAATCAGCGTCATTGTCCGCTCTTTTGATTCCCGGAGAGTCTATGTCGATGGAGAGGTTGTTCAGCCCGGCATGGTTGAAATGGGGGGTGGTTTGACAATTATGCAGGCCATTGCCAGTGCCAGGGGATTAAAAGACAGTGCCCGCAGGAGTGAAGTCTTGATTATTCGGCGCAACAACCTGAAAAGACCCTTTGTTTTAACGGTCGATGTGGATTCAGCCATGGACGGGACGGATGTGACCCAGGATGTTGTCTTGAAACCATATGATATTGTGTATGTCCCCAAGTCCGCCATAGCCCATGTCAACACCTTTGTTGATTTGTATATCCGCAAGAACATACCCTTTGACCTGAGTTATGGTTTTTATAAAAGTGCGGATTAATCCTGCCTGCCTGAGGCCGACTCGTGGTTCTTGAATCCGGATCTTGAGAGTCGGCCGTGATCGTTTCTTCAAGCTGTTCCCGTTATCATTTTCCGCTGCCTGTGACATACGGAATTGAGGTATGTGAAAACAACATAGTTGTTCCCCCTGTGAGTGGTTACCCGCCTGTCTCTAAGGTATAAGAACCTGTTGATTTGTCTGAATATAGTCCACAACATTTTGTTCTCTCAGGCTATTTTCATAACAGCGAAGCGGTGTCATCGTTGTGGCTGTGACTAAAAAAAAATGTGGGGAATTGTTGTTTTACTCTACATTGCAGAGGGGGCTTCCTCTCCTCTCAATTTTCGGTGATTAACCGGGGTTATGTATGCGGACGATAAAAACGGTAACCATACTTGGAGCCAATGGTAATGTAGGATCCCAGTGTGCAGGCATCATTGCCGGTTTTGGTGGAGCTGTTATTCACATGCTGGCAAGAAATATAGACAAGGCCGAGTTCGGAATCGAACGGGCCATTCAATCAATCCGCTCCGATTCCATTCGTGAACAACTCATCCCCGGCACCTATGACCACGATCTGAAACAGGCTGTGCAGGATTCAGACTGGGTCCTGGAGGTGGTTGCAGAAGATTATACGACAAAGAGTTCCCTGCTGTCTCTTGTCGATCCTCACCTGAAGCCCTGTACCATAGTCTCTTCCGGTACCTCGGGACTCTCCATTGAAAGGTTGTCAAAGGCATTGAAGCCGGAGGCTCGGCGACATTTTTTCGGCACCCATTTTTTCAATCCGCCGTATAAGATGCTGCTGTGTGAGTTTATCGGTACGTCTCAGGCCGATCCTGTGGTCAGCGAGATGCTTTCAGCGTATCTGAAAAACACCCTTCGCCGACAGGTTGTCCACGTGTCCGACAGCCCTGCGTTTGCCGGCAATCGAATCGGCTTTCTCATGCTTAACCTGGCGGTTCAGCTTGCTGAGCAGCATCAGGATCGCGGAGGAATTCCGTATATCGACAAGATTCTGGGAGGCTTTACCGGCCGGGTCTTTCCGCTTTTGAAAACCATTGATCTGGTGGGGCTCGATATCCACAAGGCTATTGTCGATAATATTTATGCCGCTGTTGACGACCAGAAGGAACGGGAGCGGTTTCTGCTGCCCGATTTCATGCAGCATTTAATTAATCTCGGCCGGATAGGGCGTAAGGCAAGGCAGGGGCTCTATGATTATGTTTCAGTGCCCGGCAGTACGGGTGAAGGGCAATATTATGATATCGCAAGCGGGCAATACAAACCTGTTCCGGATATACGGATTGCGTTTGCCGATCGCGCCAATGCGTTTATCAGTGTCTCGGATTACAGTGGGGCCGTGGATGTCATTCGCCGGGAAAAGAGTCTGGAAGGGGAGATATGCCGTTATGTTCTTGCCTGCTATATCGGCTATGCGTTTTCCATGGTCGGCACGGTGGTTCCGGACAGGAGCAGTCTTGATACGGTTATGGGGTTTGGATTCAACTGGGTGCCGCCCTCGGCCTGGGTTGATTTACTGGGCGGGGTGAAGGAAACCGTCGGCTTTCTTGAACAGGCCGGGGTTAAACCTCCGGCGGTGTTACTGGCCGCCTCGCAGGACGGTTCCTTTTATGAGCTTAAAAAAACGCTTGATCCGCGCAGTCTGTTCAGGGCCAACTGTTAACAGGGAGACTATGAGATGAACAATGTAGTCCGGATTCTGGGCGGCGAGCAGACGGATTTTCAGAGGAACTGGGCAAAGGAGGGTAAATCCTTCTTTTCCATTATGAAGGAAACGGTTGAAGATGCTCTGGAAGATGTGGGGCTGGACTATAACGATATCCGTGCATTAAATACCGATAACAGGTTCGGAATTTTTGTCGGGAATTTTAATGCCGAACAGTATGTGAACCAGGGGCATCTGGGCGCTTTTTTTACCGAAATTGATCCGGCGTTCTATGGCGTGCCTGCTGCACGCTATGAAGCGGCATGTGCATCCGGTGCCATAGCCATCGATGCCGCAGCCACTAAAATCAGGGCCGGCGATTATGATGTTGCTCTGGTGCTCGGCATAGAGGTTATGAAAACCGTTAATGCCATTGTCGGCGGCGATTTTTTAGGCACCGCTGCCTATTATGAAAAAGAGGGAAAGGGAATAGAGTTCCCTTTTCCCAAGCTTTTCAGCCGGCTGGCCGATGAGCTGCTGGAGAAATACAACTACCCGGAGCAGCGTTTCATGGATGCCCTGGCTGAGATCTCAGCAAAGAATTATGCCAACGCAAAAGACAACCCCAAGGCCCAGACCAGAGCATGGTTTATGAACAAAAAACATGCCGCCAACCGAACATCTCGTTTCAATATCAATGTGGGGGGGCTGTTGGCGGTTTCAGACTGCTCGCAGGTAACCGACGGTGCGGCCGCCGTTCTGCTCTGTTCCGAATCATTTGCCCGGGAATATGCGGTTAAAAAGGGGAAGGATCTCGCTAAAATCCCCAGGGTTAAAGGCTGGGGCCACAGGGTTGCGCCACTTACCATGGACCTCAAGATACATGACGCGAAAACCCATGCCCATATTTTACCGTGGACCCGGCAGACTGTTGAGGATGCATACAGGCGGGCAAAGTTGACGGTCGAGGAGATGGATACCTTTGAAGCGCACGACTGTTTTACATCCAGTGAGTTTGCGATGATCTCCGCTTTCGGTATTACCCCGCCCGGCAATGAACTGCAGGCTATAGAGACCGGTATGTTGACCCGTAGTGGTTCCTACCCTATTAATCCAGGCGGAGGGCTTATCGGAGTCGGCCATCCTGTCGGTGCAAGCGGGGTTCGTATGTTTCTGGATGTATACCGGCAGATTATGGGTAAAGCCGGAGATTGTCAGGTCGGGCCTGTACGGAACGGCATGATGTTGAACATCGGAGGTTCGGCGACAACAAATGTTGCTTTTATCCTGGGAAAATAAGTATCCCCTGTCACCGCGTCTGTAACGGCCCGGTATTTTGTAAAAGCAAAATCCGCAGGTT
>CAZPXI010000142.1:0-6603 GCA_964590715.1 uncultured Desulfobulbus sp. | reverse complement strand
ACAGTAGGCAGTTCAACCTAAGATGGGTACAAGATTGGTTAAGATTAGATTTTCCTATCTTAACCGTGTACCCTGAACCGGAGTTAAGAGTTAGTGGAATTATACGTTGACTGGTTGTAGCCATAGAAAAGTGATAATTCAAGACCCTCTGTTTTTTCTTGGCACAGAATCAATGGCTGATTAGACAAAAAACCGGTGCAATACGCAATATAAGATTTTGAGATGAGATGGGATTAGTGTTTTCAGCTTTCCCTGCTGTTCCGTTGGATCCCCATCCTCTGTTAACGGTTCCCTAGCCGATGGTAAAGACCTCGAATCAAAAATTCAGCAATGAGTATACTGAACACCAGAACCAGGAACGGCACCACACCGTGAAAACGCCCATGAAATAAGAAGCTGTCTCCAAAAAACAGATCAATTGCCCAGAGGATGAGCAGCTTGGAAATAAATAGAATTGCCCAGGCTGACAAAAAACGCATTGTTTTTACTGACAGACCTTTTTTGCTCTTGAAGTAGTTTGACGCCCGGCGTTCCAGCATCATGGAGACCTGAAGAAGTACCTGGAGAAGAATGGCCGAGAGCAGGGCAACAAGGAAGGAGTCAATCTCGATCTTACTCCAAAACTCATTGAACAACCCCAAAACAACCAGGTCAATCAGGATGGCGGTCAAATAACGGGTAAAAAGAGCCTGCTGAAGTGTGGGGTTGGTATTCAGTACTGCTGTTAACTGGTCCTTTTGTGACATGATCCCTCCTTTAAGCTGTCAGCCAATGAATCAACAGGGAATGGTCGTTTACCTAACCGTAAAGAACTGCACATCTTTACTGTCGCAACTGGTCGATTCCTGCATAAAGATTTCTTCACTGATAAAATGAGGCAGGCCAGCAACACAAGGCGGATCGTCGGAACGATGGGGGCGTCCGGATGTTTTTTGGCTCTATTTGACTCTGGGCAGCAGCCGGTTCTTCTGTCTGCACACCTCAGGGGCGATCCTTCCTCAATTCCCTGTGGTTGATAGCCTATTCACATTCCGGGTGGTCATCAGGGGTGAACTCCATAGTCCCGGCGGCTCCTTCAGGAATGGTGGATTTTTTCACTGGTGCATCCACTTCAATGTAACAGCGGGTGATCAGCCAGCGATTGTCTCTTTTCTCCAGAGTCATGTTGTAGGTACCACTGGTCAGTGGCTTGAAACCACCCTCTTCCGGTACATCGGTAACCAGCATATAGGTACGAATACGAGCCGTGGTTTCGCTCTGCTCACAGACATGGATGTTTCCCATATGGTGGCGATGGATCATGGAGCTGAGTTCACTGCCAGGCGGCCGGAAACGCATATTGACGAATTCTTCAAAAGCTGCCCGTCCCCGTGCCTGGATCGTGCCAAAACAAGGGACCGTACTTTCAAACAGGATATCGTCGGAAAACAGGGAATACCATGCATCCCAACGCCCCTCATCAATGAGGAAAGAGTAGGCGGTAACGTGGTTGAGGATGGTCATCCGATCTGCGAGAAACTGCAGATCATCCGGTAGGGGCTTGCCTGAGAAATCGGCTTCGGCCATATCCAGACGCCTGGGGTTCAGGCGCTCTTGAAAATCAGTGAGTTTTTCCCATGGTTTCATTTGTTTACCTCTTAGGTTGTAATGTACTGATTATAATTTCAAAACTCTTTGCCAGCGGGTTCTAAAGTTCTTTTTTGTAATCATGCAGCAGCATCCATTCACGGACATCTGTGTACATATCACCTCGCAAAATAAAGGATCCCAGAACCATATTTACGGGCAGAGCCCGGGCAATGGGATCATCCATGGATGCGATAAAATCGATGCTGGGGGTGAGCCCCTCCCAGACCATGGCTTCGGTAATTACCCATGGTGTGCCGATGAGCTGTTGCACATGGGCCTGACCGGCATCCTTGCCAACCCCGGGAATGGTGCGCATACCTATGGTGGGCAGAATATAGGGCTGAGGTTCTCCGGTGGCAGCGGGCATGGGCAGGAGCATGTTATAGGGTGCCGGCAGTTGGCTGATCCCGTCTGCAGGCAGGGGGACAGTAAAAAGCTGTTTTCCCCTGGTGACACAGGAAGAGGCCAGATCGTAAAATTGGGGATCTGCAGTCTTTGCCTGCATGGGGGCCCGGCAGATGCGGCTCAGGAACAGGTCTCCATAGTTGTACATGGTGATGGTGGCCAGTTTTTTGGGATATCCTCCGAACTCCCGGCCGGCGGTCAGGGCAGAGTCGGAATCAACATAGATAGCAGCCACATAGAGAAAGGGCATGTTGTTGCAAAGCACCGGGATGGTGACAATGGTCTCCATGTAAGGACCCGTCTGCTTGTTGCCCCGGTACTTGGCAAAAATAAGACTGGCTGAACTCATATTCTCCAGACCCGGAATCGCTATCAGCTCAAGTTCTTCCGGCACCAGAGAGGCTGCCCGGTCCCGGTCAGTGGCAAAGGCCACCGCCACCATGTCGATATTTTTATAAAAGTAGGTCGTACTTTCCGGTGCCGAGGGCATCCACCACGGCATCATCGGGTGTGCACTGACCGTGGATGCCTTCAGGGATCCGCTGCCGGAAGACTGAAAAAGAACATCATTTGTTTTTTGTTCTGTCATGACTTTCCTCGTGGAGATTGTTCTGCTGCAATGGGGCAGCTATCGGCTTAAGGTCTCGGATGAACGGTGACATCACCGCCATACAGTATAACTTTCTTTTCAGTATTCCCGTCACTGACAAGGATGGTATCTTTGTCATATCCCTGGCCGCCATCGGTAACTGTGTAGTGCCAGCCTCCGGAATCAAACTGTACTGTCCTCTCCTGCCAGCTCAGATTATGGATGGCCTTGTCTATGCCGATGGGCGGCTCGGACAGCATATTACGCTTCATGTACCAGGTGATGGCTTTTTTCAGGTTTACGTCGTAGAGATACCGTTCAATGGAGCCCTCTCCTTCCCCCTTATCCGTGATTTTGGCAAACAGCGTCGCTCCCATACGGACGGTATCAACAGAGCCGTCCTTGTTGTAATCAAACTGCAGAGGTTTTGAATAAAAGACCTGTCCTTCCATCAACAGATGATCGCCGGGATCAAGCCGGTCATTCTCTGCTCCGGCAGGTGCGGCAAGGAACAGACCGAACAGCAGGGCAACTCCACATAGTTTATACATGCCCGTTTCCCTCCCCGTTTTTTATACACCCTTCAAGGTCGGCTATCCGTTGCCCCAGCAGTTCATAGAGGAGATGACATTTTTCCACATAGGAAATCTCCATTGTACAGACCTGACCAATCTCTCCGGCCAGCCATTCATCACCGATATCATGTTGGATCCACTCTTCCACCCGCTGCAGTTTCAACGCCACCAGTGATTTGGCCGATGGCATCATAAACCAGTACAGTTCATGGAGACTGGCAACTCGTCCTTTGTGGATGCCCTTGGGCATCATCATCCGGCCCACAGTCAACCGATTTTCATAGCCAACCCCGGCCAGGAGCCGGGTCGCTTCTTTGCTGCTTATCGTCATCTCATCCCTCCCCGCCAAGTAACCCATGGCTTGTCAGTTCATCGGCCACCCTGGCCAAGCCCAGTCTCTCAAGGGTCTGCCTGGTTGGATGACCCGTTTTCGGGTCACACCCTTCGGCTGCATAAAAGCGTGTTTTCCACTCTTCAAACTTGTCCCGGTCCAGGCTGCGCTGCATCACATCCCGATAGGCCCATGTGCCGTCCTTATCCCGGCAGGGCCAGAAGAAAAACGGAAAGAACTCTCCCTCGGACATTTTTGTGTCGTAAATGTAGTCGGCAAACTTCACCATGTCCCGGTGCCTGCCCTGCATGGCCCAGATGGCATTGTCCAGGATCCAGATCCGATGCCCCCGTTTCAGTCCGTCAACAAAGCTGAGATTTTCTCCGGTGATGGCATTCCAGTAGACCTGTTCCCCGACTTCCTTGTCGCCGGTGGCCCCCACATCGTCCGGTCCATTTGTATCGAACAGGTCCCCCCAGCGCAGATCACAGAGCAGGGCCGAATTTTTCCAATAACGGCTGTAATGTATGAACCAGCGGGTCAGGTTCAGAACCTCGTCGGAATAAATATTGTCATCTGAATAATCCAGGCATTCCGGTCCGTTCACGTACGGTTTCAGTTTGTCTGACACCAGCTTCACCAGGCGATCTGCCTCAATACGGGGCCGCATTCCATAAGCGATGGAAATAGTGGATTTCCAGAAAATATGGTTAAAATCGTGGGAGTTGATATCCCGATCACCCATGATAGAGGCAAATCCCCACTCCACTTCGGCCCTGGGGTCATAACCGTGTTCAGGCATTCCCCAATAGGGGAAGAGCAATTCACCGGATTCATGGTCTTTCTTTCTGCCCCATTTATACGCTGTCGGGACAAAGCCCTCAGCCAGATCCCTGCCCACATCCTTTTTATGAGCTATGGCCTCAAGCAGGGAACGGCCAAATGCAACAGAGCCGATATCATCCCAATTCAATTCGGATGGGATCCTCTTCCCCCTGCCCAGTTCACCCTCATGGTAGAGGCGTTCAAGCCAGTCCAGACCATGCTCCAGGGGATAGGAGTTGACCCCCAGCTGGTTGCAGTACTCGGCTATGCGCATGGTGATTTCTGCTGTTTTATGCGCATCACCCTTGGCATGCTTTGCCGCGTACCCGCCGTACCAGGAGGTTTCCTGACAGGAAACCTCGTTGCCGTACCCAACGTCGTAGCGACTGCGGCAACCGGACACACAGCCCACACAGGCCTGGGGACGGCGACGGGTGGACGCAGTCCCCACAAAGGTAGAGGTAAAGGAACGCCCCAGCATACCCCACTGATACATATCGGGATTGTCAGGATCCATGCCGTAAATCTCTTTTTCTCTAAACCGTGCCCTGAGAAGAGCTGCAGAATCAGCAATTTCCACACTGCCGGTCCCTAGGACAGAGATGGCCTTCAGGTTTTTAAAGCCCCAGACTGCACCAAACCCTCCCTGACCGGCACCGTTGCCTGCGTCATGGATCAGACTGGCCATCATGACCTGGTTTTCACCGGCAGGTCCAATACAGAGCACGGCTGGTTTCTGGGTGGTATATGATTCTGCGCTCTTTTTAGACGGCAGTTTATCCCATCCTCCCACATCAGAACCTGTTTCCCGGCCAATTTTTTTCATGATAGTGAGCTGAGTCTCCTTGGTGTCCTGTCCCCAGAGATCTCCTGCCCGATGAAAAACCACCTGATCGTTACGGATGTCCACCCATACAGGTTCTGTTGCCCTGCCTGATATGGCCACCGCATCCCAACCCGCAAACTTCAGCATAGCAGAGAAACGGCCGCCAAAATTGGAACGGGTATACCAGGAGATGGGCACCTGGCCATAGCCAACCCCGACCACCTCACAACGGCCACCGGCCGAAGGTGCTATGGTGCCGGAAAAGGGCGACGACGTAACCACCACCACGTTTTTTTCATTCCTTCCGTCGGTGAGACTTTTGTCCTGGCACAAATCCCAGAACAGGGCAGAACCCAGACCATGGCCACCGCCCCATTGACGATATGGCTCCATGTCAATGATCTCAAAACTCAGATCAGAGAGGTTCAGGTGAAGAATTTTTCCTGCATATCCAAACATAGTTCCATACACTCCCTTAAGATTCAGCCCTCACGCACGATATCTTCCGTGGTCGCACCTAAAGATTTCCAGCCTTTACCGCGCAAATTGACGTTGTAGCTGGTTTTCGATTTCTGATCCGGCATCTTTTCAACAAATGCAATGGCCTCAGCCGGACAGACCTTTACGCAGGACTGGACCCCACCTGGCCCACCCTTTTCATCGAGATAAGGGGTGTTTGCACAGAGGTCGCATTTTTGCATTTTATTTTCTTCACCATTCCACTGCAGACGTTTGGGCAGCCAGGGACAGGCGGCGATGCACTGCATACAACCGATACAGCGGGCTGGATCAATGGTACGCACATTTCCGAAATCCTGGTCCGCATGATCGGCATGAACCGGGCAGGCCTTGACACAGGGGGCATCCTGACACTGGTGGCAGACAGCCATGAAAATATCATCCGGCCAGTTTGCCCAGGAGTCCTGTTGTATCTGGATTCTGGCAAGGGACATGGATGCGATACCGTGGTGAGCCAGGGAACAGGTTAACATGCAGGTATTGCACCCCATGCATTTTCCCATATCCACCACCAGAAACCCCTTGGAGTTGGGGATAACCATCAGATTGGATCCGGATAGAAAAAAAGCTCCGCCCGCCGTGGTCACAAGCCCTGCTGCCCCCAAAGCCTTCAGAAAAGTTCTCCGGTCAAGACCACTGTTGTTTTCACTGCTCATGACTTTTCCTCCGATGATTCCCGGGTGATTTGCTCATACCATCGGGGGTGGTGATTCTGGGCAAAATCCTTTGTCACCCAGCCGGTAAACATGGATTTCAGCAATGGCCACGACCAGGGAACCACTGCCGCCAGCAGCACATGAAAAAAGAACAATACCAGCATGATCAATGCCGATACATCATGAAGCCAGGTCATGGATGCAAGGACGGAGGTTGGGATGGTAGTAAAACGGGCACCAGTCTTTAT
>CAZPXI010000141.1:0-6681 GCA_964590715.1 uncultured Desulfobulbus sp. | reverse complement strand
TGGTGGGCCGTGAAGGATTCGAACCTTCGACCAATTGATTAAGAGTCAACTGCTCTACCAAACTGAGCTAACGGCCCAAGCGTGCTGCTTGAAAACGGTCTCTGTTTAGCACAGGTTACCGTGGCCGTCAAGAAAGAAGAAGCCGGGTGGAAGCGAATTTACATTCTGGCGATGCGTTCCCCGCTCATCCGTTCAAAGTTATTACATTCACGCTGATTTATAAACGGGCAGGCCTCTTTCATGAACCACTTTTGTTTTGGGCACCAGTACCGATCCTTAAAGGGTTCATTGCAGCCGTGTCTGGTGAGTTGCCGTCGTTTTTTATTACCGTGTCTGACCTCGTTGTTTACCAGTGAGAATTGCCATATTGCCATGGTTGTCCCTCCTCGTCCTTGAGTGAAACAACAAAACGGCTGCATGGTCAAAAATGATGTTTATTCTTTTGAGACGTTTCGACCAGCAACCGATCCGTCCTTATATTTTCTTATCGGCAGAAGAGTGGGAAAACTTTATGGTACAGGGTGGTCTTTGAAAGAAAGAAATGATTAGTGGGTAGTGCTGGGGAAAAGGAGTGAGTGTAAAGGGTTAGAAGCTGTTCACCGGCCCGGAATCGGGCCGGTGAACTGTGAAAAAATTATCTGTAGTACAGGCTCGGGCTGCCCATGGTCTGCAGGGCCTTGTAGAGGTTGCGGCGGAAATCACGCCGATCCCAGACCCCCTGGATATGACCGCGCCGCAGAGCGCTGCGCGACTTATGGTAGTCGGGCGGAATATCGGTGCCTGTGGTCTCCCGGATGACCCGCGGACCGGCAAAGCCGATATTACAGGACCGGATGGCAAACTGATACGGTGAGCAGCCGAGAAAACTGGCCACCGGTCCGGCATAGGAATTGTTGTCATAGACGACAATATAGAGTCCGCCCGCATCAATATATTCACGGACCGCCATAGTACACTTGGGCATCTGAGTCACGCCCAGGGTGCCCTCCTGAATACGGATTCCGCCCGTGGTGTGGACATAAGCCAGCAAGGGACGTTTTTTCCGTTTGGCCAGTTCACAGGCCTGAACGAATTTTTCGCCTTCAGCTGTGCCGACCGTACCGTTACGGAAGTCGGCAATCAACATGCTGACCACCATCTGTATATCCATAACCCGGGCGTGGAAGGTCAGGTTGGCACAGCCAAGTCCTGTCTTACTCCGGGCCATCTGCAACCGTGCATCCAGTCCTTCATAGTTCAGGGGGTTTTGGGAGTAGAAATCCGAATTGAAAACCCTGATCGAATCGGGATCAAAGATGTTTTTCAGGTACCATTGATGCTCGAGCGGGAAATGATGGCCGCATTTCTGGCACACTCCGCAGAATTCACCGTAAAGATCCGGTACCCAGAGGTCTTCACAACCGTATTTTTCGGCATTGGGACAGCTGACCGTTCGGTCCTTGTTGGCTAGAGGACTGGTGTAGGTGTCTGTGAGTTCTAGGGGGTCCTGACCGACCGAAGCAGCCGTGCCGAGGGTTGGCGCGGTTGACGCCGGAATTGATTTTTCACTCTTTTTGTCCCCATTCTTATCCTTGCGGCGGAGTACGTCATAGGCGGATGTAAAGGGAGCTGTCAGACGTTTGACCAGGACCGAGCCTTCGCCGGAAACCTCTTTAAGGACCTTCTTGACTTGCTTTTGCTGGCCCTTGAGGACGTCGTAACGAAAGGTGTAGTAGATCTTTTCCGTGGTGGCCTGCAGTGCTTTGAAGATGTTTTCAGCGGGCAGGGACTCACCGCCGAAGCCCTGCTTGCCCATTTCCCGGTATTTTTTTGAGCGCAGGCTGAGCAGTCTTCTGGTTTCCGTCGGGTTGAGATCCCAGGGAATGTCGATTTGAGGTGCCTCTTCGGGGTTTTCCGCCTTTTTCTTTTTGACCTCATAGGCCCGAAAGCCGCGCACGCTTTTGGTCTTTAAAACCACCTCATCGGTGGCCCGGATAATCTCGGAGCGTATTCTGGTGAAAAAAGAGAAATCATCACTTTTTGCTCCTAAGGGCGGCTCCTGGATAATCCGGTCAATGGTGAGGAGTTTGAGATTTTCTTCAGCTGTCATATGCAATCGGTTTGCACAGGCCTCTATCAGCTCGGCAGGGACTTTTTCCCCTTCAGGTACTCTTCCCTCAATGGCAGCGGCTCCTTCCGGAGAAATGACCGAATAATAGCCGTGGGAAAACATGAGCCGGAAATCACTGAGGCCGATGGCTTCGGCGCCTCCGGATCCGCCCTCGGAGATGACCGAGATCATGGGGATGCCGAGCTTGGTCATGACATAGAGGTTGCGGGCGATCTGCTGGGCGGCTCCGGGATATTCCTCCACCGGGTAGGAACCGGGGGTGAAAATATAGAAGTGAATGGGGATACCTTCGGTTTCGGCAACCCGCATATACCGCAGGGCCTTCTCATTACCCCAGGGTTTACAGGAACCACCGTTGCGGAACTCTTCACCATGGCCGACTTCCTGGCCGATAACCATGACCGAGGAGGTGTATGGCTTCTTTTTTATACGACGGACGATGTTTGCCTTGGCCACCACCATGGCCGGATCAATATTAAACTCTCCCTGGCCGCCGAGTTCGGTATAGTCCTCATAGACATTTTCCAGGATGTCCTTGAGTGAGAAACGCAGGGGATTGCGGACAATACGAACCCGTTCCATGGCGGTAAGGGCTTCTTCGCAACGCTCTTCCAGAAATCGGACACTGTTGTCGAGTTTTTCCAGCTGCCGGGTGAACTTTTGCCTGTCCACTTCGTAGAATCCGGCTTTGAGGTCTTCGCAGTCCTTTTTGAAAACCGAAAGATTACCCCAGTTTTCAGTGTTTTTTATGTGAATAAGACAGTCTATGCGCTGTTCAATATCCTGGAGTTTTTTCAGCAGTTCGTTCATGGTGATATACTATATAAAATCCGTCAGCGCCTTTGGCTACTGCGGGATTATTAAAAGGTGAGTAATCGATCGAGATTATCACGCAGGTAGTTGAGGTTGGTCAGGATGCCGGTGCCGGAAGTATTTTCCCCTTCAATAACCGCGTTGTCTATAAAGTCCCTGGCCCGCTCTTTTGCCTGATCGACAGTGTCTCCCCAGACCAGGGCCAGGGCCAGATTTGGGTCGTATTCACTCGGAATCGGGTAGGCACGGTCGGAAGGAACATGGGTGTATACCGCTGCCCATTCATATTGGGGCAGGTCGAAACGGGTTATGGTCCCGATCCAGGGTGCAAAGTCACGGTCCGGGTTCTCCGCTACGATTCGTAACTCTATGCTGGCCCCCCGAAATTCAATATCCTGCTGACTGTAGCCCATGGGTTCGCCCAGGGCCAGCCGGATCTGCTCCCGGATCAGGTTGGGGTGGGTATCGTTTAAGTAACTGATGCGGGCTGAAACATCGTTTTCCACCTGGATCCGGGTGTTGACTTCCAGTAGATAGGGCTTGCCGCTGCGGCTGACGATCCATTCCCAGGTGCCGACGTTGTCATATTTGGTGAAATCCGCCAGCTTCAGGGAATATTCAACAATTCTATCAAGCACTTCGCCGGCATCAAAATCATAGGTGAAGCAGGAGTCGTCAAAGCCCGGTGCAGCCTCGATACGTTTCTGGCGGCCGGTGGACTGGATGGTGCAGTTTCGTGAACTGAAGTGGACCCGTTCATCGTGGCGTGAACAGACCAACTGGACCTCAAGGTGGTCGAAATCGGTTAACCGCTGTTCAATCAGGACGCCGCCGTCACCGAACTGACGCTTGGCATAGTTCTGTACCTGGCGGTAGACCCGGCGGAACTGTTCGATTTGGGTCACCTCTTCAATGCCCATGCCGCCGCCGCCGGCTGCGGCCTTCACAAGAACGGCCGGCTGGGCGATACTTTCATCGTCCTGAACGTCAAAGAGATGCTGGGCGATTTCTTCCGCTTCCATTTCATTATAGATTGGAGCATCCGTGCCTGGAATAGTCGGGATTCCCAACTTGTTGGCCACATGTTTGGTATTTATTTTATCGCCCAGGTTTTTGATAACCTCCCAGTTGGGACCGATGAAAACAAGGGGCCGGTCGCGGATGGTTACCCTGCGGGCAAAACGAAAATCTTCGGAAAAGAACCCGTAGCCAGGATGAATGGCGGTACATAGCGTGTGGTCGGCAATGGCCAGGATATCGTTGGCATCGGTATACTGGGTTACCCGCCAGGCATTTTGCCTTGGCCCGTCGACCTGATTACGGCGGACGTGTTCCGAGTCACGGTCGGCATCGGTATAGATGACCACATACTCAAGGCCCAGATCCAGGCAGGCCTCCATGATGCGAATGGCTATTTCACCGCGATTGGCGATAAGTACTTTGCCCTGCACGCGAACCTCTTTATTGTGAGAGTATCCGGAAAGCAGCCGATGGGGTAACCAGCTGTCTCAATTCAATTTCATATAATCATGCATGACAGGGCCGGAGTTTTTCAGGGCTCTGCCACGGCAAACCATCAAAGCAGGGACGAAGCAGGCCTGGCTGCAGGTATTCTTGAGCTGCAGGCGACGGGGCATTTCGGCCTTCGCCCTCCGACCGCTGTTTTCAGATAAGTTGGTCGGCTACTCTACTCTACCTGTTCATTCTTGCAAAGAGGGAAGCTGAAAAAAGTGTGATCACCAGTATGTTTTTCCCGGTATCATAACGAGTTACCTTACAGCTCCCGGTCCAGGTCCTCCCACAGGTCTTCGATCCATTGATACCGTTTTGTTCTTTTTGCCGCCATGGCTCTCTGGATAATACGTTCCAGTTCCGGCGGGATATCGAGGTCTGGTGCAAAAGGAGCCGGTTTTTCCCTTTTAAGATGGAGCCAGGTTTTGATACTTGAATTCTGCCGTTCAAAGGGCATGGTTCCGCTAAACATGCGATAGAGCAGGATACCCATTGTGTAAATATCACTGCGGGGATCACCCCGTCTGCCTTGGATCTGTTCCGGTGCCATATAACGAAAATCTCCCTGGGGCCCCAGTCCGGAGGAGAGGATAACATCCGGGATCTCACGCCACGAGGCCAGTCCCATGTCGGTAATTTTTACATTTTCTCCGGTTTCACCATCAAGAATTACAAAGATTTCAGGGCGCAGGTCATGGTGGACTATACCGGCAACGTGGAGGGTGGCCACAAGATCACAGAGCTGGGCAAGCACTGTTTTTCGTGCCGGCCCCTGGTTCCGGGATGACTGCATCCAGTCGGCAAGATCAGTTCCCTGGATCGGTTCCATGATCAGCAGATCTTCTTTATGTTTGATTACCTCCGGAACGCAATTGTGGCGAACATTGCGCAGCATTTTGAGCTCAGCCCGCAGGCAGGTCGCATACAGGGGATTGTTCAGGACTTCGTTAAAGCCGATTTTTATGGAGACTTGTTTATGATTATCCTCCCCGTGCCCTTCATAGAGCCAGGAAAGGGTACCGGCGGTTATCGGCGGCCCGAGAACATAGGCGTCAACGAAGTTGGGCTGCAGGCCCGCCCCTTTACGGGCAGCGGTGACATACCTGGACAGGGTCTTGACCGATTGTCTCAGGATATCGAGTTCATCCCGGTTATGCTGTACTTCGCCATTTTCCTCAAGCAAGCCGCTGCTTACATGGGTCAATCGTTTAATGACCAGCCTGTTAAAGAGAATACTCAGGAGAAACAGGAGGACTGCTGCCCCTGCCTGAATGGCGAGAAAGACAATGATGGAATCCCGTTTGATCCGGGCAAAGGCACCTGCAACCGGTATTGAGATGGAGTTGATTCCGGCAAGATCACCCTCTTTGAACCTGAATCCGCCCTTTGTTCCGTAGCGCTTAATCAGTTCCGCCGGAGCCCGGCGCACATCGCCATGACAGCGCAGGCAACTCTTTTCCATATAGTCGGGTACAATGGTCACAAAGGAGAGCCGGCCCTCCCGGGGGACAATGCCCCGCCACAGCGTTCGTGACCTGTCGTCTTCAAACCAGGAAAACATCTCCTCTTCAAAATCGTCGGCCATGTTTTGGGGATTCAACGGGTTAAGTGATGCCCGGCGAAAGGTATAGCCCGGCATTTTTTTATTGAACCGCCGCATGATATTGAGGCTGACAAAGGTGGAGGACATCGCCTCAATGACGAATGTATCCCGGGATTCCAGCTTGGAAATGGTCGGTCGCAGCACTTCTTTGACATATTCTCGAATGGATTCCACTTCCAGCAGGATAACCTCCGAGGTGTCGAGGGCATCCCGTATCAGGATGGATCGCAGGTGAACATAGTAGAGACTTGAGGCCAGCAGGCCAAAGCAGCAGACGAGCAGTCCGGCCCAGATGAGAAATTTGTTGCGCAGATTAAGATCGGTTAAATATTGTATCATTTTTTTCTTATTGCCCCTTTGCCAGTCGCCGGACCAGATAATCGGACAGACCGGCCTCTTTGATCTTTTCGCCGGTCCGGATAAAGTCATATTCCAGCCTGCGAAATTCCACGGTGTTTTTCTTTGTGTCAAGGATACAGTAGCAGGCCCGTGGATCACGGTCACGGGGCTGGCCAACGGAGCCGCAGTTGATGATTTGCCTTCTTTTCGGGTCGAGATCGCAGGTTATCGTACCCTTTGGCGGGGAAAAATCAGTCTGGAAGAAATTTCTCCTGGTAATGATCACCGGTCGGTGGCTGTGAGA
>CAZPXI010000140.1:3990-6735 GCA_964590715.1 uncultured Desulfobulbus sp. | reverse complement strand
GCTGAAATGCCATCCTCCTTCGTACCGACGGCCGGCCATCGGGGCCGGCCGTCACTTGCTTGTCAGTGTCCCTTGATATGTAAAAACATTTGCTCTATGACCTCCGGGGCCGACAGGCGGCTGGAATCTATCCGGACCGCATCCTCAGCCGCCTTAAGGGGGGCAATAGTCCGCTCGCTGTCATCCCGGTCCCGTTTGATAATCTGGGCCAGGATTTCCTGTTCATCCACCTGCTCACCCTTAAGCGTAAGTTGATTGATCCGCCTGCGGGCCCGCTCCTCCGGATCGGCATCCAGATAAAACTTCCAGGCGGCTTGCGGAAAAACGACTGTCCCGGTGTCCCTGCCCTCGGCAACAATCTTCCCGGCCCGGCCCATTTCCTGCTGCATGGCGGTTAATTTTTGCCTGACAACCGGCAGGGCGGAAACCTTTGAGGCCAGCATTCCCATCTCCGGTGACCGGATGAAGGCACTGATTTCTTTACCGCCCAAAAAGACCCGGACATCATCATCGGGACGTCCGGGGGGGAGAAGCTCTATTTGCAGGTCACGTAGAAAACGACCAACGGCCTGTTCATCTTCGACATCGACCCCGCCTTCCCTGCAGCCATAGGCCACAGCCCGGTACATGGCCCCGGTATCAAGATAGACAAACCCGAGCTTGTCGGCCAGCCCGCGGGATACTGTGGATTTCCCGACCCCGGACGGACCGTCAATGGTGACGATCTGCAGCTTTTCAGACATAACCCAGGGCATCGAGGCAGTCGGTGAGTGCGCCGATAAACCGGGTATTTTCAGCCTCGGTTCCTACCGTAATGCGGATAAAATCAGGATAGCCGTAGGCCTTCATGGAGCGGACAATCACTCCCTTGTGCAGCATGGCCTCGTACAGCTCGGTGGCATCACCACGCACATCAATCAGAAAAAAATTGGTGTGCGAGGGGTAGGCCCTGCACCCCAGCAGTTCCACCTGCTCACTGAGCCGTTTTCGTCCAGCCCTGGTGCCGTTCAACGTCTTGTTGTAATGCGCAACATCGGATAACGCAGCCAGCCCCCCGACCTGGGCCGGAAGGTTGATGTTAAAGGGTTGGCGGACCCGATGCAGCATGGAGGCAATTTCCCGATGCATGAGTCCAAATCCCAGCCTGAGACCAGCCAGGCCAAAGGCCTTGGAAAAGGTGCGCAGGCCGACCACGGCCGGAATAGACTCGGGCTTACGGATATAGGAGAGGATATCAATTCGCTCTTCAGGTTCGACAAAATCCACATAGGCCTCATCCAGCACCAGAATCACCGACTCCGGGAGGCTGTGGAGAAAATCCTCAAACCGCTTTCCTGAAAAGAAGGTTCCGGTAGGATTATTCGGGTTATCAAGAAAGATAAGCCTGGTCCGATCGTTGACCGCCTCAACGATTGCATCCAGATCATGCTCCATATCCTTTAATGGCAGAACCGTATTTTTCCCGCCCCGTACCTGGACAAACTTCTGGTACATGAGAAAGGAAGGATGGGAGGTAATAACCTCATCTCCTGTCCGGACAAAGGCCTTGATCAGGAACTCGATCACCTCGTTGGAACCGTTGCCGAGGACAATTTCATCCATTCCCGCTCCCAGCCAGCGGGCCAGGGCCTCGGTCAGGTAAAAACTCGAGCCGTCCGGGTAGCGGTGCAGGCCGGACAGGGTTTCTTCAATTGCGGCAACGGCCTTGGGTGATGGTCCCCAGGGGTTCTCGTTGGAGGCGAGTTTAATTGAATTGGTGACTCCGTACTCACGCTCCAGTTCATCAAGAGGTTTACCGGGCGGGTAGGGAACAATTTCAGCTATATTTTCAGGTATATTGAGTTTCATGGAAAAAAGTTCATGGTCCACGGTTGCCGGTTTAAGGGTATTTCCTTAAACCCGAAACCTTTATTTATAACGTGGGTTGCTTATCTTTCACCCCTGCCCGCTGCTCCAGGTTCCAGGCGGCTTTAAGAAGAATTTCTTCGTTAAAGTGTGCGGCCTGCATCTGCATGCCTATAGGCAGACCATCATTGGAAAATCCACAGGGAACGGAGAGACCGGGTATTCCAGCCAGGTTTGCAGAAATAGTCAGAATATCTGAAAGATACAGGGCCAGCGGATCATCAGCATTTTCCCCGATTTTCCAGGCCGGGGTCGGAGTAACCGGAGAGACCACCAGGTCACACTCGGTAAAGGCAGCACTAAAATCATCCTTGATCAGGGTCCGAACCTGGGATGCCTTTTTATAGTAGGCATCATAGTATCCAGCCGACAGGGCATAGGTACCTATCAGGATACGCCGCTTGACCTCATCACCAAAGCCATGGGAACGGGTCTGACGATACATATCGATCAGGGAATCCGACTTCATATCCCGATAACCGAACCGGACCCCATCAAAACGGGCCAGGTTGGAGCTGGCCTCGGCCGGGGCAATCAGATAATAGACGGCAACGCAATACTCTGTGTGGGGCAGGGAAACGTCGATGATCTCCGCTCCTGCCTCACGCAGCATCTCAATACCGTTGCGTACGGCCTTCTCCACCTCGGGATCCAGCCCCTCACCAAAATATTCCCTGGGTACACCGATACGAACCCCCTGCAGACCATCGGTCAATGACCCTGCAAAATCAGGCACTTCACGCCTGATGGAGGTTGAATCACGACCGTCATGCCCGGCAATTACATTCATCATCAGGGCGCAGTCGAAAACGTCCCTGGTCAGCGGTCCCACCTGATCAA
>CAZPXI010000140.1:0-3890 GCA_964590715.1 uncultured Desulfobulbus sp. | reverse complement strand
TTCATCATCAGGGCGCAGTCGAAAACGTCCCTGGTCAGCGGTCCCACCTGATCAAGTGAGGAGGCAAAGGCCACCAGGCCGTACCTTGAAACCCGGCCATAGGTCGGCTTCAACCCGACAATGCCGCAGAGCGAGGCCGGCTGGCGGATGGAGCCGCCGGTATCGGAACCCAGTGAGGCAAAACATTCGCCTGCAGCAACAGCTGCTGCCGAGCCGCCGCTGGAACCGCCGGTCACATAGCCCGCTTTCCATGGGTTTTCCGGAACCTGAAAGGCGCAGTTCTCGTTGGTTGAACCCATGGCAAATTCATCCATGGCCAGTTTGCCCAGGATAATTGCCCCGGCATCGTGCAATTTTTCAATCACGGTCGCATCATAGGGCGGGATAAATCCCTCAAGAATTTTTGAACCGCAGGTGGTCGGCATATTTTGGGTGCAGAGCACGTCTTTTACCGCCACCGGAATACCGTGCAGAACCCCGGTTCCCTCGTTTTTATCGGCCAGTTCCGCTGCTGCCAAAGCCCCGTCCCGATCCATGCTCAGATAGGCCTTGATCCGATCATCAACCGCATCAATACGGGAAAAAACGGCCTCAACCAGCGCAGTAGAGGTGACCTCTTTGTTCGCCAGTTTTTCCCGGGCCGCGCCAATAGTCAAGTCATGCATATATCCATCCTCCACTACCCGATAACCTTGGGCACAACAAAGGTTTCATCGTTGTGCCGCGGGCCGGCGGCAAGCGCCTTTTCCCTGGGCAGGGATTTACGATTCTCATCATCACGAAAGGCGTTAACCACATCCTGGGTATGGGTTGTCACCGCCACACCGGTGGTGTCCAGTTGGTCGAGCTTTGCCACATACTGGAGAATAGAGTCCAACTGACCGGTCATCTTTTCTACTTCATCCGTTGACATGTCAAGCCGGGCCAGGTTGGCCACACGTTCAACTTCTTGTTTACTTATCTTCATTGATCCAACATACGTTATGTGTTGTTATTTTCGTAACTGTTCAGGTGGGGCAAACAAATCACCATAAACTTTGGCCTAAAGGTGGTTCTTCAGCAGATACCATAGGGAGAATGTAAAAGGAGATGTCCGGGAATACAACAGAAAAAATGAATCGCTGGTCAACTTATGGATTTTCCATCCAATAAATCGGTAGAATTGAGGTGAAAATGGGTGTTGCAGTTCTTTATCAGCGACCCGTTATTGCTTATAGAGGGCGTCAGCCGAAAAAACAACCCCGGCAAAGGCCTCAACCAGATCGGAATCAAACTGAGTACCGGCACAACGGCGCAACTCGGCGACCGCGTCAACCGTGGAGAGGTTGCGGCGATAATTACGGCGTGAGGTCATGGCATCAAAACTGTCGGCCACGGTGATGATTCGGGTGAGCAGATCAAGCTCATCACCGCCGATGCCGTCGGGATAGCCGGTTCCGTCGATTTTTTCGTGATGGTGGCGGATGATCTTGCACTCACGTTCCATGAATTTCAACGGCTCGACAATGTTGGCCCCGACCTCTGGATGTTTCTTGATCAGTTCCCACTCCTCAGCAGTCAATTTACCGGGCTTCTGGATACAGGAAAGGTCAATAACCAGCTTGCCTATATCGTGAAACTCCGAGGCCCGCCGCAGGACGACCTGCTCTTCTTCGGGAAGATCAATTGCCTCGCCGAGAAGCATGGAAAGCTCGGTCACCCGGCGGGTATGACCGGCAGTATACTCATCCTTTTCTTCCATGGCCGCCTGCAGGGAGGACATGATCTGAACGGTGGCCTTTTCCAGATGATCACTGTACTGTTCAAGAAGGATATTTTTTTGCGCCAGTTCCCTGGTTTTAGCCAGAACCTCGCTTTCGAGATTTTCTTTATAGACCTTTTCGTGGCGGAGAAACGTTCGCTTTTCAATGGCCCGGCGAACCTTTACATGAAAAAGTTCTATGTCTTCGATGGGTTTGGTCATGAAATCATAGGCCCCGAGATTGATGGCCTTGACTGCATAATCCATGGAACCGGCCCCGGTAAGAAACAGAACCGGGATATCAAGATTTTTTTTATTTAAAAATTCCAGGGTTTCAAAACCATCCATGTCCGGCATATTGATATCCAGAACGATGACATCATACTCCTCTGAAACCTGATCGATAACTTCCCTGCCGGAGCGAACGGCAACCACATCATGATCAAACATGGTGAGAATTTTTTTGACCGCTGAGCGGACAAGATCATCATCATCAGCTATGAGAATTCTGGAACCCATCGAATAACTACCTTTTTTCGTCAGTACTGTTTAACAAGATGTTTCATGCAAGCAGGTATATAATACAGCCATCCTCAATACAAAGTCTCTCACAAATTTAGCGTCCTGCAAAATTAATTCTATATTTTCCAGTAATTTTTTTGTATCGATATTGCCTGTTCCAGCTGTGAACACTCTATATCAGCCGTTTTCATGGATTCTGCTTTTTCAGCGCCAAGGGCGGCGCCGGGGATATCCTCTCCACATAATTCCGCCAGGACCGCCAGAGCCCCGTCCCGCATCCCGGTTAAACTGTAACCGCCTTCAAGGGTTATAAGAAGTTTTCCACCGCACAGCTCTTCAGCCAGTTCACGCATTACCCTGGTCATGTAGGCAAAACCGGCAGGGCTTACCTTCATGCTGCCAAGGGGATCACCATCGTAAATATCAAAACCACAGGAGACAAGAATCAGCTCTGGTTGATAGAGCCGGGCTATGGGGGCAAAGAGTTCATTGAAAATACGGGCAAATTCAAAATCTCCCTGGCCTCCGGACAGGGGCACGTTGACGGTAAATCCATCGCCGGCTCCTTTACCGGTCTCCAAAAGAGCTCCACTGCCCGGATAATAGGGAAACTGATGGGTTGAACAGTAGAGAACCTGATCGGTATCATAAAAACTGTGCTGAGTACCGTTGCCGTGATGCAGGTCCCAGTCGACAATCATTATTTTTTTATACCCCAGCTCCTTTTTTGCCCACCGGGCTGCAACGGCCACATTATTAAATAAACAGAACCCCATCGACCGGTCGCGCTCGGCATGATGGCCGGGAGGACGCACAATGCAGAACCCGTTATCGATTTCTCCCTGATCAAGACGATGGATGCCGTCAATCAGGGCACCAACTGCCAGACAGGCCGCATCATAGGAGTCGGCCGAGGTCTGGGTATCGGCATCAAGAAAACCATGACTCTGGCCGGCGGTGGCTGCAACCTGTTTGACCAGTCCGGCTGAGTGGTTCAATTTAATGATGTCGGTTGAAGCCGGATCAAACTGCGGATAGATAAAGATCGAATCACTCTCCGATTTGTCCAGTGCGTTAAAGATGACCCGCAACCGTTCCGGGGATTCCGGGTGACTGGGGCCCGGGTCATGGGCCAGGAAAAGGTCATCACGGTAGATGGCTGTTTTACGCATGTTCGGTTCTCCTGCAGGAGTAGCTGTTTTGTTCGGTGATAAGCCGGTCCATCAACTGGTCGTGGGGCTGGAGTTCAACGGTTTCAATAAGTTGTAATTCATAGGCAAGGGCTATACGCGTCGCCCCGGGGGCATCCCGGGAAAGGAACCGGTCGTAATATCCGCCTCCATACCCCAGGCGTCCGCCCCGCCGGTCAAAGACCGAACCGGGAATCACCACTACATCAATGGAGGCCGGATCTATTTCCATTGTCCGCCGCAAGTCTAAAACAGGTTCTGGAATACCACAGTAACCGAGCCCGAGATCTTTGTCCGGATCGGTTATCCGGATGGCCTGGAGTTGTCTTTCCCTTACAAGGGTCAGGGGAACCGTAACTCTTTTGCCCTGTTGTATGCACCACCTGAGAAAGGGCAGGGTTTGCACCTCACTGCGAAAATTAACATATACAAATATG
>CAZPXI010000139.1:0-6796 GCA_964590715.1 uncultured Desulfobulbus sp. | reverse complement strand
CACAACGAATAATGAAAATACGTATTTTCAGCTAGTTGCAACCTCCTGTGTCGCATAACGTTGCCAATCCCGCCTGTTTTTCCTTAGCTTGACGGCTGTGGGGTTGAGACGTTCGTGTGAGAGGAGTCTCTTTGACGGTGGATTAAACTACAAGATCAACCTGTAGTCTTCCCGTCCAGTCGCTTGCTGATTTGCCGTTTTTCCCATGCCCCACCAAAAGGGAGAAAAATCGAGTACACTTCCAGTCCTTTTAAAAGCAGAAGTACTCCCCATCCCAGGGCCGGCCAGACCACCCACAACGTATGTGGTGAAACAATCAGGTTGATTGCAAGCAGCAGGAGCATGACTACTCCATATCGGATCAGCTTTAGATAAAATCGTTTAAGATCCCTCACCTCGGCTATAGCCTGTTGCTCTTCCAGTGTCGGCTTCTCACAGAGTTCCGGTTTTTTCCCCGTATCAAAATCAAGAACGTCAAGATCAAATACAGCTGCAATCGCTTTACGCGATTCCAGACTCATTTGGCCGCCGTTTTCAAGGCGTTGAATCGTGCGTACGCTCAATCCGGAACATTGGGCCAACTGTTCCTGTGACCAGGCTCTCTGTAAACGTAACTTTTGAATATCCATTTAACCTCCCGATTGTAAGAGTCGTGCAACATTTTATTAATTGATCCTCAAGTATTCATAATCTCAATATACACATCAGGACGAACTTGAACACGACAGCCCGGCGACACGAACATGACAATTCTCTTTGTGGTTACCATGTTATCATGGGAAACGGTCTGGTTCCTCCGACCGTAAAGACCGCGAAAGGCTGCCCTGATGGACAGATTCTTGATGCGGTGGAGAAAACTTCAAAGGGATCTGCAAAATACAGGACTTCGGTTTGATTTTATATAAATATCCCAATGTTCATATTCGACACCCTCTCTTCGTGCCGGTTGTTGCTAAATAAGCAATGGTTTGATAAATAACAGGAAGTTCTGAGAAATTCCAGGCCGATCTTTTAACATGACTCTAACCTTTTTTAAGGAACAGATATGGAACAGCAACCAGTAGAGAAAAAGGGTTTTTCCGGTATGCAGGTCTTGGGGATTGTGGTCGGGGTGATGCTGTTGACCATCATCGTTACCATCTTTGCCATTCGGACCTGGCTCTTTCCCCAGCCTTTTACACCGGTAGTCCTTAACCAGAAAGAGGAACAGCAGCTTGAGCAGAAACTGGAGCGGCTGGAATCGTTTGCCGCCCTGCCTGAACAAAAAATGCAGGCTGCCGGTTCGGATCAGGCCGTGCCAAAAGATGATTTCAACAAAGAGGGCAATCTCAAACCCGAGGCCTACTCCGAAAAGGGGGCCGGCCGTGAGGTCAACTTCAGTGAACGGGAAGTCAACGCCCTGCTGGCAAAAAATACCGATCTGGCCAGGAAAATGGCCATTGATCTTGCCGACGACCTGATCAGTCTGCGCCTGCTGGTGCCGGTTGACCCGGATTTTCCGGTCATGGGCGGTAAAACCATCCGGGCTAAAGCCGGAGCGGAACTTGCCTACCGCCAGGGCAAGCCGGTGGTGATCCTCAAAGGCGTTTCTTTAATGGGGGTGCCGGTCCCCAATGCCTGGCTGGGCGGGCTCAAAAATATTGATCTGGTTCGGGAGTTCGGCGGCGACCGGGGATTCTGGAAAAGTTTCAGCGACGGAGTGGAAACTATCCGGGTGCGGGAAGGGCAGCTCTATATCAAGCTGAAAGAATAGACCGGATAGAGTATCTTGTTTTGTAAACCCTTTTGTCGAGAAATAAACGCGCTTGGTTGAGCGTATAAAGCGTTTCCCGGGCGAGCCCTGGAGAGCAGGAAAAGAAATGTTACCTGATTCGCCACTGTATCAGAATTGCTTTCAGACACTGCAGCAGTCTCCCCTGTGTAAAGGCCTGAACAGGCCGGTCCTGGAGGATATGCTGCAGTTGTTTACCAGGAGAACCTTTACCAAGGGCACGTATCTTTCCCAGGAAGAAAGCATAGAATATTTTCATATTGTTCTCCATGGTCGTCTTGAACTGACAAGGATTCATCCGAAAACAGGGCGTAAAGTTACGCTGTGGCTTCTTGGTCCCGGCGATGGATTCGATATTATCACTCTGCTGGACGGCAAGGGACATGATATCCTGCCGGTTGTCCTGGATGAGGTTGAAACCCTGACAACGGAACTGAATACCGCCCGGCAATGGATTTCTCGTCATCCTGAATTTAATCGCTGTTTTCTACCGTATGTTGCCGAACAGATGCGACAGCTGGAGAATATGTCCACGGATCTGGCCCTGCATGACACGGTGACACGTCTTGCCCGGCTGATTCTCCATTATGTGGATTTGAACAATTCCTCCGCCGCTGGTAAATACCCGCTACGTCTGATCAATGATTTTTCCCACGATACCCTCGCCTGCATGGTCGGTTCCGTCCGAACCGTGGTCAACCGTAACCTGCAGCAATTAAAAAAAGATGGTGCGGTCGACTTTCACCGCGGTCATCTGACCGTGAAAAATCTGGAGGCTCTGGCAGCGCAGGCGGGTACGTTTCTCCACGAGCGAAAGAACAAACATAACCGCTGGGTTTGACATTTTTTTTATTTATCCGAAAATCGCCCACGAAGTGATGCCGATCCGGGCGATTTTCATAGTTCGTTGTGGCTGAGACCAAAAAATCTGGTCCAGCCATGCTGGTTTATCCGAAAATAGCCCATAAAGGCTGTCTTCTCAGGCTATTTTTATAACAGCGAAACGGTGTCATCGTTGTGGCTGTGAGGTTAAAAACCCGGAGTCTACGCTTTGCTCCGCTTACCTGGTCCAGCCATGCTGGTTTATTTATTTTTTTTCTCTTGTTTTCAAGTCATCTCTCCCTGCCTGCACATTCCATCTGAAAAAAATCATAATATTTTCAAACTGTGTGACCTAAGTGGCAGAAGTGGGTGGCTGAACCCTGTACTGTCCGCATGAAATTAGTGATTCCCTTGCCATTTATTACCGGGTTTGGGGGGATTTTTAATACTATCTTATATCAGTGGAGGTCGTACAATGAAAACGTCCATGAAGCAAAAGGTGTTGATTGCCGTTGTTGCCGGATTACTTGCTGCCGGTCCCGTCGCAGCAAAAGATACGGAGAAAACAGCGGATTCAGGGGTTGTCGAGGAGATTTCCGTAGTCCCGGCCCGGGTCGTAACGCCGGATCAGCAACAGGTCCTGGCCAATGCGGCTGCAAATGTTCTACGGCAGATCGCCAGTGCGCGGGGCGCCATACATGAGAAGAAACCGGAAGCGGCAAAAGAGGATCTTCAGAAAGTCGACAGCCTGATCAAGATTATCAAGGCCGGCCGACCCGTGGCAAAAATAAAAGATCATATCTGGGTGGCAAAAAAACATCTGGATTATGAAAACACCGAAGATGTGGCGGCCGACCTGATTCCTATTTATTCAGATCTTGTTGATATCGAGGACTTTATCCCGGTTGAACAGGCGCGGAAAGATCTTGATAAGGCAGGGGAGAGCCTGAAGAAAGGGGACAAAAAGGCGGCGAAAGAAAAACTTGCCGCTGTTGATGAGGCTATGGTGTATACGGAAATAGACCTGCCGCTCTCTGAAACCGAGCGCCAGGTGGAACTTGCCCGCGGTTTTCTGGATCAAAATAAACTCAAGGATGCCGACAAGGCATTGAAGGCTGCCGAGGACGGCGTGCAGCTTCTTTCCGTAGGGGTTGACGGACCCATTGTCAAGGCTCGGCACAGCATCTGGCAGGCAACAAAAAATTATACCGCCAACAAGTATGATGCCGCAAAAGCCGACCTGAAAAAAGCCGGCTCCTGGATTGAGCGGGCCGGGCAAAGCGGTGACAAAAAGATTCGCGAAGAGGCTGCAAAGCTGGAAAAATCGCTGAAACACCTGGAAGATAAAATGAAGTAGCGGCACGAACAAGATGCCTTTTGTTGCAGAAAGAAGACTGCAGAAAAGAATAATCGCCTGAAAGCCCCAACTACCCAATAACCCGCTTACCCATGAAGTTTTGGATAAGCGGGTTTACTTGGTCTCTCCCTTTTTCAGTTCAAAAATACTCTCACTTACATCCTGCACTTTCTGATCCTTGAAATAAATCAGGACAGGTGTCACATCGTGGTATGTGGGAGTGAATCTTATTCCTGGAAGGTTTCAGGGGTGGTTTTGTCTATGCGGTGTTACTCCTGATTCGTGGTAAGCCGGACTTTGTACGTAATCAGAAAAATTAGAGAGGAATGTGTGATGAGTCACAGAGTCAGAAGAAGTATAGGGCCGTCTCTTGTGCAGGTGAAAGCAATCTCAGACATTACCGTTGCCGGCATTCTCTGTCTGCTGTTTCCACAGAACTGCACTGTGAAGACTGCCATGGTGATAACGGTTCCGGCAATCCTGGTATAGCAACCGGTGTGGTGAAACGGAATATCCTCACGCTTCACGATCAAAAAGAATCAACGTCCCTTGTGTAGCAACGGCCCGTGCTCTGCGCCGACTGTCACGGTTCAAATGCACTTGGCACTCCGGGAAAGCCTGGTGTTTCCAACCTGTCTCTGGCTATCCATGGAAAACATGCAAAAGCGGGCATTGACGATGGCACAATGGCGGGCACCTGCTATGCCTGTCATCCAGGGCCCAAAACAAAATGTCTGCGGGGCGCCATGTTTCAGGCCGGGAAATCCTGTTACAGCTGTCATGGCAACCTGACTGCCGTTGCAAATCCGAACCGCAGGCCCTGGCTCGACGAACCTCGTTGCGGTCAGTGTCACGATGCTGCTCATGCTGAAAACAGCGGGACCTTATACCGGTTTTCCAAAGGGCATAAGGGAATCTATTGCCAGGCATGCCATGGCAGCCGGCATGCCATCTCCCCTTCACTGGAAAAAAATGATAATATCCAGGCAATCCTGCTCCAGGGCCATGCCGGAACCATTAATACCTGCACAGTCTGTCACACCGGAAATCCCGACAGAAATGAAGGGCCGCACCGGAAAGATTCCGGTGGCAGTAACGATTGAGTGAGTTAAGCGGCAAGCGCATCCAATACAGCCTGATACTCAGGTTCTTCGGAGATCTCCGCAACGTGCTGGGTATAGCGTACCGTGCCGTCGGGATCGATGATCACGATGGCCCTGGAAAGCAGGCCGCCAAAAGGACCGTCGGTGATCAGCACACCGTAATCCTTGCCGAATTCCGGTGAACGGAAAACCGACAGCGGAATGACATCGTCAAGTCCTTCACCTTCACAAAAACGCTGATGCGCAAAGGGAAGGTCGGCCGAAACACAGAGTACAACCGTGTTGTCGAGCCCGGATGCCTCCTGGTTGAAGCGGCGGACCGAGGCCGCACAGACAGGGGTGTCAATACTGGGAAAGATGTTGACTACAATCGTTTTGCCTGCAAAATCAGCCGGAGTCTTGTCGGAGAGATCGGTGGCGGTCAGTGTGAAGTCCGGAGCCTTGTCGCCCACGGCGGGCAGTGTTCCGGTAGAAACGGGATTTCCCTGAAAAGTAACTGTGGTCATGATCGCACCTCGTCTGTTGTGGTTATGGAATGCGGATGGGTTCAGGGTTGCATGGGAAGTTGCCCTGAAAACACACCATAAGTCTGTTTCTTCGGGAAGTCTATCGGCACCGGAAAAAAATCTTGTAATCCTTACCCGGATGGTTTCTCCTTCGATTTCGCCTGACTGATCTTTTTCTGCTCTCCACCCATCAATTCCTTGTGCCGGATCCGGGCAATCTGCTTTCCCCGCGCCAGATATCCGGCCAGCCCGCCTCCGGCCGTAGTCAGAATCAGCAGGCCAAAGGTAACAAATTGTGAATAGAGCATCACCCCGCCAAAGGCCAGGGCCCCGGCAAAGGCCGCTCCCACCTTGAAGTTGGCCGCCGCATGGGCACGCCGGGTTTCCTTAAGCAGCTGCTTCTGGCTCTTGCTGACAATTCTGGCCTTCTGCCGTTCCGCATTGACCCGGATCTTTTCCCGCTCCCGGGCATGTTCCTCTCTGGCCGTCTCCAGTTCCTCACGAAATCGCTGCCGGGCAATGGAGGAAAACCAGAACGCCGCCAGCACCGAAAACAGCACTTCAAGCAGGCCGATGGTCAGCATCAGCTGGGTGTTTTCAAGTCCGGTCCGGGTGACGGCAAAAAAAAGCGCTATAGTACCGGCCTGGACCAGCAGAATTCCGATGAGAAATTTCAACATAACCATACTCCCCGCAATGTTTCCTGAATATCATCCAAAGAGATTCTTTACCACAATAACATAACGCAAAAGTCATAAACGGGAACGCAAATATTCAGTTTGGCTTTGTACCCGTTATCCCTTTCTGTTCAGATTGCTGTCATCCCCGAGTGCTGTTGTCGGGGATGACAGCAATCCGGCAATGCCCTGGATCGAAGTCTGCTCTTAGCTTCAGCCCAACGGACTGCTGGAATGCCGGTGGGCTGTAGAGAGTGAAGGGATAATGTAAGTATCGCCACTCCAGCCCAGGGTGAATGTCTTCATGCTTTTCTTACATAATGTACACTGGCGTTTACCCTCTGTCCGTCATTCCCGAATGCAGTTGTCGGGGATCCAGTGAGTCCGCAATGCCCTGGATCGAAGTCTGCCTTATCTCCCGCCCTACAGACCGCGGGAATGACGGTGGGTTGTGGGGCATAGCCGTCAAGCTAAGAGGTTTGCTCAACACAAGAACTTCCTCATGCCCCCTCGTAACACCGCTCCTGCGGTGTTACGCGTCTGTAGGCGCTCTGCGCCAA
>CAZPXI010000138.1:0-6815 GCA_964590715.1 uncultured Desulfobulbus sp. | reverse complement strand
GCAACACTTCTCGGTATCAACCGAAAAACCATTCATCGCAGGCTGGAAGAGTAATGCCTTCCTTTGCTTTTTTGTCGTCCGGGGCGCAGCTTTGCTTGTTGCACCGCTTGCGGTGCAACACATCACCAGGCGCTCTGCGCCATTTTCGGATAAATTATAAGGCATTATTGGAATGAAGCTGCTATGAAACCGGCTTGTTTTTTATGAAAAAAGCCAGTAATGTCAGGCTGAATTATGGGTGAATCGTAACCGACGGAGTTCTTTCTGGTTTTCAAGTTCATGCGGAGTTGTTTAGCCCTTTTAATTGAGACAGTTTCGTAACAGGTCTTTTCGATTGTCATTCCCGAGGGGAACCATAACTCGTTGCTATTACTGGATCGGAGTCTGCGCTTATCTCCCGCCCAACAGCCTACGGGAATGACGGAAAGTCGGTAGCCGGTACAATAACGAAACGAAGCTGAGCTTTAATAGTAATCATAAAGTTTTTTGGAGAACCCTCTGCTCAATATGGTACTACGGAAGAGTATTTTCATCGTTCGTTGTGCCCGGCGCGCCGGGAATGATGGTTTATCCGAAAATAGCCCGCGAAGATGGAGCTTTTTGGGCTATTTTCATAACAGCGAAGCGGTGTCATGGTTGTGGCTGCGACTAAAAACCCGGAGTCTGCGCTTTGCTCCGCTTACCTGGTCCAGCCATGCTGGTTACTCCATAAACAGCAGGAACCAGTGTCTCCCCGGGCTAATGCGATTTCTTTCACTCCGAGTCCTTGCTGTTGTCTTCCCTTCGTCTGACAGGACCATGTACCCTTGAACATCATTCATGCCGATACCGATGACCTTGGAAATCCCTTGGCCGGAGGGGCTCCGGTCAGGACATTTGAAGTGAATCGAAGATTGGCAACTCGTCATAATATCACGGTATTGACGGCAGGATACCGAAAATGTATTCGATCTGAATGCAAGAAAAACATAACGTACACGCGCCTTGGGTGGAGTATCCCGTTCTGGGGCCTGTCCTCCCACCTTTCCTATCTGGCTCAACTTCGTTCCCGGGTGCGCACCATACCCCATGACCTTGTTGTTGAGGAATTCATGCCGCCTGTGGGGTTCTGTGGTCTTCCCTGGGCAACGCATAAACCAGTGATTTCTCTTGTACAGTGGTTTTTTTTTGATTACTGGGAAGCAAGATATCATCTTCCCTTTCAACACTGGATGCGAGGCATTGCCCGTAAAAACCGCTATCGCTACTTCATCGTCCAGACCAGAAATATGCGCGACAGATTTCAGAGGATGGTTCCGGAAGCCCTGGTTCGTATCATCTCCTGTGGAATTGCACCCGAATCGCTGCGAAGCCGGCAAGACATCTCATACGAAAACTTCGTCCTTTTCCTCGGCCGTCTCGATATGTGGCAAAAAGGCCTCGATACTTTGGTGGAGGCATGGCAGGGCCTGTGTGGCCATGAACATATCAGGTTAATTATTGCCGGTGAAGGAAACGACCGATCGAAATTGGAGCAGGATATCAAGCGAAGAGGCCTGCGGCACCTTATCTCCTTACAGGGCAGGGTGGAGGGAAAAGAAAAACAGGATCTGCTGGATACGTGCCGATTTGTGGTTATGCCTTCCAGAGAGGAGACGTTCGGTCTGGTCGCCCTTGAGGCAATGGCCGCCCAAAAGGCAGTGATCGCATTTGATATTGAAAACCTGGCAGAATTACTGCACCCGGAATGGTCCATACTCCTGCCCGGCCATTCCCCAAAACATCTGGGTGAGGCAATTATCAAGCTCTGGCATGATCAACAGCAATGTGCTGGACTTGGAATCAGGGGGCGACAACAGGCGGAAGCGTATAGTTGGGATAGCATTGCCATGCAGCAGGAACAATTTTATCGGGAAGTTATCCAACAGGACAGACAATTATGAACATTGCACTATATCAACCCTGGATTTACCTTCATGGAGGAATTGAACGATCTATTGTGGAGCTGGTTCGACGCAGTCGCCATGAATGGACCATTTATACGGGTCATTTTGAACCGGAAAATACCTTTCCGGAGTTCAAGGATTTGAATATTATTGAGTTAACAAGATTGTCGGTTAAACGTGATATTTTTTCCGTTCTTACGGTGGGGCTACGGATATTTCTCCAGACTATTCCTCTGGACAATGTTGACGCCCTGGTGATCTGGTGTGATGGAATGGGGGATCTCGCGGTATTTAGAAATCATGGCAAACCGGTTTTCAACATCTGCAGCACACCGTTGCGCCCTGTTTTTGATCCGGTTTATATTCAACATGCCCTGAGTGTCCGTCCATTGCACAGTCGTCTTTTTTTCCACCTGTTTAAAGCTCTTTTCAGTAGAATTGACAGGCTTGCCTGGAAGAAATATACAGGAGTTATTGCCACCAGTAAGGAAGTGCAACAGCGTATCCTTGACGGGCGGTTGTACCGAAATGACGGGCGGATGGAAATTTACTATCCCGGTATCGACTGGCAGGCAGCTGAAAAAAGTGAAGCCACGGGCGAAACCCTGTTGATTCCCGGAAGAATTATGTGGTCGAAAAATATCGAACTGGCAATCAGGGCATTTCTTCAGGCAGAGTTACCCGCTCCATGGAAACTTATTATTGCCGGTTTTGTCGACAAGAAAAGTACAATCTATCTTCAAGATCTCAAGACGTTGGCTTCAGACTGTTCCCGGATTATTTTTGTGGAATCTCCGACAGATACAAAGATGAAAGAGCTCTATCGTGATGCTGCAGTGGTCCTTTTTCCCCCTTTGAACGAAGACTGGGGTATTGTCCCCCTGGAAGCCATGGCCAATGCCAGACCGGTTATTGCCAATAACAGCGGTGGACCCGCAGAAAGTATTCGACACGGAGAAACGGGATGGCTGCTTGAACCAACAGTTGATGCTTGGAGCAAGCAGTTGCGAGCTCTTCCGCAGTTGACCGGTGAGGTGAAAAAGATGGGCAATGCCGCCCGGCTTCATTCCAGGCAATATGACTGGTCACACTTCACTAAAGGCATAGACACTGCATTGGAATCCTGGTCTACAGGAGGAAATCGTCATTGATCTGTATCATTTACAACTGAAATTGGTTATTCTGTCTCCACTATGGAATCAGTGCAGGTTCCGGTGGATAAAAAGCAAGCGGCACTGTATGTAAGCCGAGCCCTGTTTTTCTTTGCAGGGGCAAAGAAGAGTTGGAACGATATCTATGGAAAAACGATCTGAGTGCAATAGTTTTATCGATGTGAAATCGAAGAAAAATTATATCTCCATGCGGGAGATCCTGTATCATCTTTTTTCGCGATTTCCGATTTTTTTAATATGTCTATTTTTCGTGCCATTGCTGGCAGTATCTCTTGTATACCTGCTTCCTCAAAAGTACGAGGCCACCGCTAAAATTCTTCTTCGCCACAATGACACCTCTTCTTTTTCCTTCAGTAAGGAAAGTCCCCGCCGGGAAACCAATATTTCAAGCCAGAGTGTTGTTGAGATACTTACCAGCCTGCCGGTCGTAAAGCGTGTAGTGGAACGGGAAAAGATCACAAAAAAGGAAATCCCGCAGCCGGCCTATAAGATACTTTTACGATATTTTTCTGGAGTAGCAAAATTTTTCACCTGGAAGAAGGGGGCTGAAAAGGCTGCTCAGGCGCCTTCTTCCGCCCAGCTGGCAAAAGAATTACGTACGTCGATTTTTCCAAAAATTACCGATAAGGGGCAGGCGGGTTTACTCTATGATGATGAACTGATCGAAGTCAGGGTACGGTTTTTAAATAGAAACACGGTGGCCGGCATCACCAACGCACTCTGTCAGGAATTTATTAATGAATATTATCGGATTTACGAAGAAGATGCCCGTCGTATCTATCAATATCTGGATCGACAGGTTGCCATTGCCGAGGCAAATATTGAAAATACAAAAAAGATGGAAACATGGGCGGATCAGGATGTGACAAGGAATCCGATTGTCGCACGGATTTCAGACCAGATCGCTGAGATGGAAGGCAAGCTGTTTCGTTTGCGCAGTACATATCCCGATGATGCTATTGAAATTAAACAGATGAAAGCGTCACTTGCCGATGCACGAATTCGGCTCCAGAGTTACAAAACTCGTGAATCAACAGAATCCGTGCTCACGACGCTCAAAGAAAAACGTCTGCAGGCCTATTTAATTCAGCAGGCCTATAAAAACAGGCTTATTCCGATTTCCATTGTCGAAAAGGCTATTACCCCTCCGTATTCATCCATGGCGAATATCATCAGGTATTCTCTGGCCGTTGGAATCGGTCTGCTTGCCGGGCTTTGTCTGGGGTTTGCGCTGGTTATGTTCCTCAGTGTGATCGACAGTAGGCTGTTTACTCCCTGGGATATTGAAAAAATATTTGATATCAACATAATAGGATCCGTCAGGGAAGATAGACATCTGTTTGATCAAAAGGAAATGTTTGCAGATCTTTCAAGGGTGGGGATTGCCAATGCCATACTTGAAATTCTCGGGATTATTGATTTGAAAAATCAAGGCAACGAGAATGTTCTCATGGTGACCGGCGTTTCCGGGGGAGAGGGGAAAACAACCATAGCCTTACAGGTCGCCTGTGCCCTGGCAAATGACAGGCGCACCAGGGTTCTTTTAGTTGATGCCGATTTTGTTCATCAGACACTGAGCGCCGGATTATCCCCACTGCCGGAAGAAACTCCCGGCCTGATGGATGTGCTGACGGGAGAGACTGATTTTCAACACGAACAGCAGGTCTGTACAACTGCATTCCCAAACCTTGACTTCTTACCGGCAGGAAAAGTCTCACAGCGCCAAGCCGTCGGATTTTATAAAAAAAGCCTGAAGTTGACCATGGACGTTCTGCGAAAAAAATATGACCTTATCATCATAGACACACCGGGTATGCTCAATTCCGTGGATACAATACTGTTTGCTGCCGAAGCAGACCATATTCTCATGGTCCTTAAAAGCGGTACGACCAGGAAAGAACCTCTGCTCAGAGCATTACAGATGCTCCATCGCGAACAGGGAAAACTCATTGGAGCCCTTTTAAACTTTCGAACTTATCCGGTTCCGGGTATTTTTTACGGCCGTGGATAATTGTACTTGGTCGGCAGCATCTGTCTTGTATTGTGATGACCATAACCGCTGACAATATCTGATCATGGCGTTCATGAATATCTGCAAGGCCTTTCCGGCACAATGATAATGCCGTTTTTTTCTCTATTACAATCTTCCTCCGTCAAGTCGTCGGAACTGATTCTGACCTTAGTGTTGTGCTGTGTCGTGGGTGTTGCCATCGTCCTTGCCGGAGATCTCCCTTCAGCCTTTGCCGTTGCCCTGGCAGCCGCTTTTTTTTTCGGCCTGATTTTTATACTCGTACCCGATAAGAAAGAAGCCCTTGTTATCAGCTGGTTTCTGGTTCATCCACTCAGTATAGAAAAAGTTTTTCAGGTGGGAGCTCCCATGCTGCCGGACTTTGTTCCCCCTCTACTGGTGATTTCAGGCTCTGATATTATTCTTTTTTTCCTTCTCCTGGTGCTTCTCTATGAACAATTCATCCTGCAGCGGCCGCGAGTCTGGAGTTTTCCTGCACCGGTGACGCCCCTGCTGTTTTTTCTCCTTTGGAATGCGGTTTTGCTTTTTCGGCAGCCCCTTTCCCCTGAAGGCGTTCTCTGTGTGATTCATGTTGCCAAAATGATACTTTTTATTTTAATCATGGTTTCTGCCATTACCAGTGCTGATGCCTATAAGAAAGCCCTGCAGGCGATGGCCTGGGCTGTTGCTATCCAGGTGGCTTTTGTTTTTTACACATCATTTTCCGGAAATATTATACGGTTTTCACATAAAATTACATCCTCGGTCATGACCTTTTCAGGGATTGGGGCTGGAAGCGCCCATGTCCGGGCAACCGGTACAATGGGACACGTCAACCAGGAGGCCAGTTTCCTTACCTTCAGCGGACTCTGCCTTGTCGGCCTGCCCTGGATCCAGCGGGGATTTCGGCGTCCACTTACCTGGATACTTATTTTCGGTGCGGCCGGGGCCATTTTTCTTACCTTTTCCCGGACAGCCTGGCTGGCTGTAACCGTTTCGATTGCAGCATTGATAATCCTTTCCCTGTATTATCACCTTATTAGCATGAAAGCCTGGCTATACATTTTTCCGGCCATTTTTGTCGGGACTCTGATCGCACCTATGGTCTTGCAACCGGCAGTCGACAGAATCTTTCATGGTGATGAGGGGGCAACATCTTCACGTGTACGGGCCATTCGCCTCTCTCTGGATCTGCTGCGACCGCATCCGCTTATCGGCGTGGGCCCCGGCCGGTTCGCCAGGGTCAGCCTGGAGCGCTATCCACCCGGCAAAAGCCTCATTGCCCTGCGGCCGGCTTCCGATCCCGGCAATGAAACAGGACACCGGTTCGGGAGACTGGAAGTCAGTCAAGTTCAGGTCGGCAATAAACTACTGGCCTTTCCCTTGCCCGTGCATAACAAATATTTACTGATTCTGACCGAGCTTGGTCTTGTTGGATTAGCCCTCTTTCTCTGGTTTCAATGGCGCATTTACCGACAGCTGCTGCAGGCTACCCGGCATCTGCATGGCCGCGCTGTCTGGTTGGCGATGGGGCTGCATGGTGCCTTCTGGGCCAGTCAGGTCTTTATGATGCTGGATCTTTTTCTGGATGACAAAACCATGCAGATTCTTTTGACTGTCCCAATTCTTGTCATGGCGCTTCACAAGATTACCGTCCGGGACTGAATATGGAAAAACCTGGTTTACTCAGAAGCAGTCTCCTGATGGTGG
>CAZPXI010000137.1:2631-6818 GCA_964590715.1 uncultured Desulfobulbus sp. | reverse complement strand
TTCGGCTGCTAAGTACGTAGATTACGTACAGCTAAGTTGTCGTATCAGGGGATGGCCTTTGGGGCCGTCCCCTTTTTTTTTACTTCTATCGCAATGCCTGAATATTTTTTCATCCTGCCGGGCACCGTATCTTTTGGATTTTTTCCGTGTAGATAAAACTTTTATCCCGCTGGTCGGTATGGCACTGCAGACAGATGTTCTGGTCAGGCTTTGCCGGGAGAACGGATTCGGGCATTTTGCTATGCTTGCGGGCCGGGCCATGGCAGGTCTCACAGCCGACTCCCTGCAGAGCCAGCGGCAGGTCACTCAGCAAATTCTTTTTTCGAACCTGCCTGCTGTCGTAAGTGGGCAGGGTGACATGGCAGAGCAGACAGTCCGGATTGTACTGTTGATCCAGATCGGCCAGGGTCTGCCAGGCCTTGGCGTGGTTGGTTGAGAGGTAAAATGATGTCTGCTTGGGATGACATTTTTTACAGGCCGGCCAGCCGGCCATTTCCTGCAGGGATACTGGAAATTCGTTGTTGCTGCCTGTTGACTGCCGCCCACCTGCCTGTTGTTTTCTTCGTTTTTGCTGCGCCTTGCGGTTGATCTGGTTGACCTCACGCCGGGTCTGGTCGACAATTGCCTTGATTGTTTTGTCTTCGGGCAGGGAGGATTTGAGGGCAATAAAGCTGTTCTTGTAGCTGCACCTTTCCTGTGTCTGCCCATTGGTTTCCTTTTGCGTCTGCAGCCGCTGGATGATCTGTTCGCTCTGCGCTTTGTTTTTCAGGAGTAGTTGAAACTGGGTGTTTTTTGTAAGAACCTGTTGCGTATTTCTCTTCTGCATACGGCCGATCTGCCAGTTTATCCGGTCAAGCCGATTCTGTTCTTTTTTCAGTTGATCGAGAGCAGGTGTGCCCCAGGTTTTGGAATCGTTCCAGTCAATCTGCAAAAAACCCATATACTTTCCACGTGATTCGGTCCGGCAGAGAAGGGTGTTGTTGATGTTGACCGGAGACTGGTTGCCGCCTCCCTGTCCGGACTGGATGAGAATGTGAATGTTGTTGAATTTCTCGGCAATTTTCTGGTTGGTTCTGCTGGATTCGCTGGAGAGCAGGATGATCATATCTGTCTGTTTTTCGACTTCCTGCAACGTTTTCGGCAGGGTTGACTGCCAGGGCCGTATGTGAAACCCTCTGTCCTGCACCATGTTGCCCGGGTTGCCGGTTAAACCGAGGATGGCGATCTTTAACGTACCCGCCCGGGTCAGCAGATATGGCTTGAATACGGGAGTAGTGCCGTGATTGGGGTATAGATTCATGGAGAGAAAACTCAGGTTGTTTTCCTGTGCCAGCTGTTTGAGAAAAGGAAGACCGGCGGCAAGGTCATGGGGCGCAATACCGACTGCCCGGGTTCCCATTGCACTCACGGCTTTGGCAATTCCCTGCGCGGTTCGTTTTGCCGCCGCCTCCGCTGTGCCCGTGATCATCGGCTGTTTGAAGAACAGGGCCCCGCTGTCGAGAATGAGGGCCGGCGTGCTGTTGCTTCCCGTAAGTCTGCTGATTTGAAATGCCTTTCTGGACAGACCGCCCAGTTGCTTGCTGCTTCAGCCACAGGCTTCAAGCTCGCTGCGGACATCGTTACCGTACAAGAGAAGCAGCTTTGATTCGGCATGACTGATTGCCGGTCTCAGGCATGCAAGGGTGATAACCGCCATAAGAATATGTAAACAATTATTTCTGCTGTTGGGTTGCATGGGTGCGTGCTCTCTCCTGTAATATTTTTCGCCATTTCACCAGGCGATCACGAATTACGGCCTCAAAGCCGCGGTTGGTTGGTTCATAATACCTTCGCCCGGATAACTCGTCAGGCAGGTGCTCCTGGTCGACCAGGCCGTGCTGCTGTTCATGGGCATATTTATACCCCTTGCCGTAGCCGATTTTTTTCATCAGGCCGGTGGGTGCATTCCTGAGATGGAGAGGCACCGGCAGGGTTCCCGTTGCCCTGATGTCTTTATTTATCTGTTTTTCAGCCATGTACAGAGCATTGCTTTTGGGGGCGGTTGCAAGATAGGTGACGGCCTGCAGGAGGGCAAGCTCCCCTTCCGGAGAACCCAGCATGTGAAAGGCATCCCGGCAGTTGAGGGCGACCTGCAGGCCCTGGGGATCGGCATTGCCGATATCTTCACTGGCAAAACGGATAAGACGGCGGGCGATATACAATGGATCCTCTCCGCTGATCAACATGCGTCGCAGCCAGTAGGCCGCTCCGTCCGGGTCACTGTCGCGCATACTCTTGTGCAGGGCGGAGATGATGTTGTAATGCTCTTCCCCGTTGTTGTCGTAGCGGAGATTGTGGTGCTGCTGGCCCGCTTCCCGGATAAGCGACTCGGAAATTTCTTTCTGCCCGCCGGATTCGGGAAGCAGTGAGGCCGCTGTTTCCAGGCAGTTCAAGGCCCGCCTGCAATCGCCGTCGGCCAGCTTGGCCACCAGTTCCAGAGCCGCATCGGTTGCACTGAGTTCCAGCGCGCCCAGGCCTTTTTCCCTGTCGGTCAGTGCGCGCTGTACAATCGTTTTGATGTCCTCTCCGGACAGGGGCTGAAGAACAAGAACCTGACAGCGGGAGAGCAGCGGCGCAATGACGTGAAAAGAGGGGTTTTCGGTGGTGGCACCGATCAGGGTCAGCAGCCCGCTTTCGACGTGGGGCAGAAAGGCATCCTGCTGTCCCTTGTTGAACCGGTGAATCTCATCGACAAAGAGAATGGTCTGCCGCTTGGCATCCTGGTGTTTTTTTTCGGCCTCGGCGACAATTTTTCTGACGTCTTTGACCCCGGAAAGAACGGCGGAAAAAAATATGAAGTCGGCCGCCAAGCTATTTGCCAGAACCGTTGCCAGTGTTGTTTTGCCGGATCCGGGAGGGCCCCAGAGCAGCATTGAGGGGATCTTGCCCCGTTCGAGCAGTCCGCTGAGCAGGCGATTGCTGTCTGTGAGGTGTTTCTGGCCGACAAATTGATCCAAAGCGTCAGGCCGCATTCGCTCGGCAAGCGGTGTATTATGCTGGCATTTATTTTTCATGGGCTTGTCTATAATATTGACTGAAATTCACTCCGACGTCAAGGGAATGCTTCTGTTCTTTTGCCGTCTATTCCTTGCCTTGCACAGGGCTTGATGGTAAGGTGAGGAAGTAAATATTGCAAGATTGTTTGATAAAGAGAGATGCATGAAACAACCCATTCTGCTCATTGCAGAGGAAACTACGTATTCCGCTCGTGTCCGCCGGTTGCTTGATGGATATGAGATATTCCAGTGTGAAACTATTGCCGATGGTATGCTGTTATGCAGGCAGCATACCATTAACCTGATTCTTGTCGCTGAAAATATTGGGGGCCGGGGTGGGTGTGAGGTCTTTGATGAACTGCGCCGGCAGTGTCCGGCAGTGTCCGGGCTGTTGCTGGCCGGAACGGAAGATAATGTGCTGCTTCGCCAGGCAATTGATGCCGGTATCTGCGGACTGGTTGAATTACCCCTTGACGCCGAACAACTGAAAAAACAGGTTGCCGGTGCCATGGAATCGGTGACCCTGCGGGAGGAAAATACCAGATTACGCACCCTGCTTCCCCTGTACAGTCTTGGAGAACAGTTTCTTGCCGCCGTCAGTGAAAAAGAGGTCCTGAATAACCTGTTGGATGAGGTTGTCCAGCAGACGGGTGCCGGTCAGGTTTCGGTAATGCTGTTTGATGCCGATGAGGCCTGCCTGCGTATTGCAGCCGCCAGGGGCATGGACAGAGAACTGGTGGAGTCGATCCGCCTTCAGCCCGGTGACCAGATCGCGGGCTGGGTTTTTCAACAGGGAAAGCCGGTTATCCTCAACCGTGATACCCAGCAAAAAACACTGTTCGCCCCCCTGTTGAAACGAACGGAGATTTCTTCGGCCATTTCTTTTCCTTTAAGTGTGCGGGGAAATATTCTCGGGGTTCTCAATATCAGCCGGGTTGCCGAGGATTCTTTTTTCTCGGAAGCGGACAATGAAATGCTGGGCATCATCTGTGGGCAGGCCGCCCTTGCTCTTGAAAATGTTCGATCACTTGAACTCGCCAAAGACACCACCCGGATGCAAACCCTGTTCGAACAGTATGTGGCTCCCGAGGTTGCAGAAATTCTTCTGGCCAGTGATGTGGATATCATGGGGGTCGGCGAGATCAAAGAGGT